>JAWXTX010000012.1:0-43109 GCA_044433165.1 Ferrimonas sp.
GTCCTTTCGAACACTAGCACCTGAAGCTAGCGCGTCTACCAATTCCGCCACATCTGCGAATCATCGTTGGTACGGTGGCGCATTATAGAGAGATTCCTCTAGTGGTCAACTAGAGAAAGCGCTTTTATTTTTCATTCGCATAGATTTTGAACTTGCTGTCTTGGTCGACGATGTTCACTCGGCCAAAGGCGTGATGGAGCACATCGCCATAAGGCAGGTGTTGATTGGCAACGAGCACCAAATGCCCACCGGGTTTGAGTTTGCTGGCGGCCTCTTGAATAAATTGGCGGGTGCTCTCCATCGTCATCTCTAAACCATGGTGAAAGGGCGGGTTTGAGACAATCAAATCAAACAGCCCTGAGACATTACTCAGGCCATCTGAACCGTACACTTGGCCGTGCAATTGCTGCTGCTCTAATGAGCGTTTAGCGGCAGCAAGCGCCATGGCGCTAATATCGACCATATGCAATTCAATGGCGGGATTACGCCGTGCTAAAAAGGTACCGATGACGCCATCACCACAGCCAAAATCTAATACTCGCCCTTGTGGTGTCGCCGGTAGGCTTTTTAGCAGTAATGCGGTGCCTTGATCTAAACTGCCGTGGCCAAACACCCCAGGCAACGAGGCCAGTTGCAATGGCCCATCTGGAGTCATGACTTGGTGTTGATGCCACCATTGCTCAGCCTGCCATGGTTGTCGCTCGGCGTTGACGCCACGCAGCAATTGGCAATGTGCCCCTGAGGCCAGTTTTAACGCAAAGTGACTCCAAGGCGAGACCACTTTAGCCGCCGCTCGAATGCCACTTTTGTTTTCACCAATCCAATACAGGTTGCCGCCTTTTACAACGGCACTGCTGGCTAAGGCCGTGAGCATGGCCAGTTGCTCTTTGGCTTTGGGCTGGCGAATTAAGGCGCAATCAAAGGCGTCGGCATTCAGCGCTTGTGGGTCGCAACCGAACACCAATTGCGCATCGGTTTGACGTTGCTGGAAATATTGATGGTGGCATAAATCTTGGCTTAGTACCGTAATGCTGGCGCAAACCTCCAACAATAAAGGTAGTACTTCGTCACCATCGGGGTTTATTAGCAGCAGGTTTTTACCCGCAAATTCATCCAGCTGTTTAGCCAGTAGCCGACTGGGGTTGGAAAGCGTCATAGCAACCAAATATTCAACAAGTTTGAGTCGATTATACGCCCAATCGGTGTGGCTGGCCTACACTCGTTGGACAACAGCGATCAATGTGCGTCAGCAATATGCAGCAAGGATGGCAGCATGCAAACAGCGATGAGCATAAGCCGGTGGTGTCAGCTGGTTCTGGCGTTGGTGATCAGCGCACCTTCAATTGCCAAGGTAAGTGGTACTTTTTACGCCGCCCAAGGGGTGGCTTATAACGATGGCGGTAATTTTATTGCTCAAGATGGCCAATTAGAGGCTAATTATTTTGAGTTCGCTGCTAACGCCCATTGGCGTTTGACACCACGTTGGCGCTTCGCAGGGCAAGTAACGCGGCGGCAATTAGGGGATTTTATCTCCGAAGATACAGCGGTTGATTACCTGTTTGGCCGTTATCAGTATCCCTTAAAACAAGGGCATTTAAGTGCCACATTAGGCCGTTTTAAAAACGATTTTGGCTGGTACAACGCCAGCCGCGACAGCTTATTTAGCCGCCCCAGTATTTTATTACCCAGCTCCATTTATCGAGAATGGGGGCGAGATGCAGCCTTACGCCGTGATGGGCTACTACTTAATGGGTTGCATTACTGGGGGCAACAGTCGTTATCTTGGTCTCTAAGTTACGGGGAGGTGGACTTTAGCGACCAGTTTACTCAAAACCTGTTTGGCAGCAGCCGGCTTTATCAAACCCAAAGTCGAGGAGCCACCAGTGCCACAGTGTCTTGGCAGTATCGGCCATGGTGGCAATTAAAATACAGTTATTCCCAAACACGTTTTGAGGTTCAAGGTACGCCTGCAGCATTACTCAATGGCGGCTTTTCTGAAGCGTATTTTAATGTGGATACCCACTTACTGTCATTGCGCAGCGAGTGGCAGCGTTGGCAGCTCATCGCCGAATGGCAGCGTCAACCCATTCAACAAACATTCCCTCAGCTTGGGGCTCAAATCTCCCCAGTAAGCGATGGCGGCTACATTCAATTGCGCTACCTTGTGCATGATCAATGGCAATTGTATGGCCGACGGGATCTTTTTTGGGCGAATGACAACGATCGCAATGGCCAGCAAGTTGTTGCTCCGTTGCCGAATTACAGTGCGTATGCGCGTACTTGGATGCTTGGCAGCAGTTGGCAAATTACCAGTGATTGGCAACTGTCACTGGAGTGGCATCGACTGGAAGGGGCAGGCACATTGCCACAATGGCAAGTGGTTCAGTTAGGGCAAGCGCCAACGTCTCACTTATACCTGCTGCAACTGGCGTATCGATGGAGTTGGGCCCGATGATCTTTTCTGCTTTTTGTAAACATCTCAGAGTTTATGTCGTGGTTTGGGTTGGTGGCTTATTTGCTCTGGTTAGTGCAAATGCTGCGGTTCAGGTTATTGGCCACAACCCTGCTCAGATCGGCGCACTCAGCCAAGCCGAATTGCGCGCCATTTACAGCATGAAGCGTCAATATTGGGCAAACGGTGAGGCCATTACCGTGGTGACATTAGCCAGCAGTAACCCCTTACATAAACAGTTTTGTCAGCAGCAGTTAGGGCTTTTGCCTTTTCAATTAAACAGAGAGTGGGACCGATTAGTGTTTTCCGGCACTGGGGAACCACCAACCGAAGCCACGAGCGTGGCCGAGATGCTGCATATTGTGCAGCAAACCAAAGGGGCCATTGGTTATTTGCCCGCTCACATTGATGCGGCCGAACTGCATCTCATTGTGCGTTTTTAATGGCGATGAAAATAGCAGTAATGGGGACGGTTGCCGGATGAGCGGAAAGACAGGCAGTAAGGCGCTGAGTGGCATGGCCTGCGAGCAAGCCAAGGGATGAGGTAACAATGGAAGTAAGGCGTTCAAGCCATTTTTTTAGTCTGCGTTGGAAATTTATTCTTTCGCTGATTGCCATGCTTGTGCTGGTCAGCGCAGTGATTGGTGTTTTGGCAGTGCGTCGCATGCATCAGCAGCTGGATCAGATGCTTACTCAGCAATATCAAATGCTGTATCACGACTATCAAGTGCAACTTGGTACGGAACAAGAACGTCTTATCAGCCTAAGCCAAGAGCTTAACTTGATGCTGCGAAATGCTGATCAACAGCTTGAATACCAACATATGGCTTCGATGGTAGCTGAAAACTGGAGCGACTTTGAATTGTTTTGGCGTTTGCATGGGCTGCAACTGATAGATGAAGAGCATCAGGTGCACATTAATGCAGGGCAACCTTTCGTGGTTGAACCGAACTGGCTAGAGCGCAGCTTACACAGTGGTGAACCCATTCATCGCATTCGCTGCCAAGCCCGCTGCTTTATGGAAGTGGCCGTGCCCATGCTTGTGAATGGGGAGATAAACCTGCTGATTTTTGTGACTGGCTTAGAGCAGGTACTGGCACAACTGACTGAGAAAAACCAAATAGAGCTGGCCATTTTAGCCAACGAGTCTTTCCTGCAAGGGCCGTGGCAGCGCAAAGTCTTAAGCATTACTAACCGAGCCAATAACATGCAGCTGTTAAATGTGGCCAGCGAAAACGTGGGGTTAAGCACATTACAAAAGGCCCCTGAACGTGTTTCTCTATTTGGCAACGATTGGGCTTTTTACGGTTGGCCGGTGACCGATCAGGGAGAGTCGATGTTGCTGTTTCGCGACATCAACCAATTGGCGGCCAACGAACGGGCGTTTTGGCTGGAATTATTGGGGATGCTGGGGCTGGCTATTGTGCTCAGTTGCAGCCTTGGTGCTTTATTATTTTGGGGGCCGTTAGCCCGCATTAAACGTTTAGGCAGCGCATTGCCACTGATGGCGCAAAGCCGTTTTGACGAACTGCGTACACGTTTGCACCGGAATGAGGGGGGCTACCGTGATGAGCTGCAGCAGCTCGAGCACACCACCTTGAATGTTGCCGAACAATTGGAACGTCTTGAAGGGGATGTAGAACGTTACACTCAAGAATTACAGCGCATGGCGATGATTGACGCGCTCACCGGCTTGCCCAATCGAGCCATGTTTCACCATGAATTAGGCAAATCATTGGCGAGCATTGGCCGTACCGATGAACAGATAGCGTTGCTCTTTTTAGACTTAGATGAGTTTAAACGTGTTAACGATACGCTTGGGCATGACGTGGGGGATGAGCTACTTAAAACGGTCTCGAAACGGCTTCAAAAAAGCGTGCGAAATATGGATGTGGTATGCCGCCTAGGGGGCGATGAGTTTACTGTGATTGTCCGTGGGTTAGAGACGGAGTCCGACATTCACCGCATCATCCATCAAATTTTTAGCAGTTTGCAGCAGCCACTGCAATTAGGGCGCCACACGCTGATTATTACCACCAGTATTGGCGTTGTGTTTTGTGATAATCCAATGATGCGCCCCGAAGAGCTATTAAAGCGTGCTGATCTGGCGATGTACCAAGCCAAAAAGGCCGGCCGCAGTAATTATCGAGTATTCAACGAACAAATGTTGGAGTTGGCGTCGCGCCGTTTGGAACTAGAGCAAGAGATCCGCAGTGCCATTCAACAAGCGCAAATGACCTTAGCCTTACAGCCGATAGTCGCCTTGGAATCAGGCCGAATCATAGGGTTTGAAGCGCTCTGTCGCTGGCATCATCCACAACGTGGTTTGGTGATGCCCAATGAATATTTAAAAGATATTGAAGCCAGCGAGCAAAGCGTCATGCTTGGGTGTTTTGTGCTTGATTATGCGCTGCATCAATTAGCTCGGTTGTCTGAACAACTGCAGCGCGATGATTTTTATCTTTCCATCAACTTAAGCCCAAACCAGTATTTACACCCCAGTTTGGTGGATAGATTAAGCCAGAAAATGGCGGAATATCAGCTGCAGCCTAAGCGGGTGATGCTTGAAATTACCGAAGCGGTCTTAATTAAAAATCGCGAGCGTGCCACCCAAATTATGCACCAATTAAAATCCATCGGAGTGCGCATCGCAATTGATGATTTTGGTACGGGTTATTCCAGTCTAAGTTACTTAAAGCAATTGCCTTTTGATGTATTAAAAGTGGATAAGGGTTTTGTTGCTGAGCTGGATAATTCGGATGTTGATCGCAACATTGTTACCAGTGTGATTGATTTGGCGCATAACCTAAAACGAATGGTGATAGCCGAAGGCATTGAAAATCATGATCAACGGCAATTTTTATTGCAAGTCAAATGCGATTATGGGCAAGGTTTTTTATATACCCAGCCACTGGAAGAAACACAAATGTTGCAGCATTTAATGCGTATTGGCCCAGAGTTTATTTGGCGTCAGCAAGGATGGCGTTTAAATTGCCACTTGAAGTCTACAACGATCGATAATTCGTCAACGCCTCCACCACTTGAAACCTAATAATGAGTTACCGTAATCCGCTCTTAAAATACCGTGCCACTTTCGTGGCTCTTGGTGTTTCACGTTGACCGTTATTGTTACTTTGCGCTTGCAAAATGATAAGCCGCTGTGCGTACGGCTGTAAGGTAACGAGATAGCAGCCGTTTTTGGTTTTTCTGCTGGCCTTTGGTCGAATGGTGAAACCACGAACTTACACCATAATGAAATGGCGTTTTATTTTGCCTGTTGGCTTTTGAGGCAGCATGGACGCGCCCTTTTATTTTCGTTTAATGGAGGAACCGATTGATGCTCACACGATCGTTTAAACCGACGTTACAGGCCGTGGGCTCGTTGCTGTCAGCGGCCTTAATCTCAACCGCCTACGGGGCCGAATTAACCATTGTAGCCGCAACCGATTGGGGCGGTGGCCACGCCAATTACCCCGCTGAACAGACGATAGACGGCGATCTCGACTGGGCTTCTCGCTGGGTTAGTAACGCCGTCGCGGCTAATTTGGTGCTGGATTTAGGCCAAAATCAGCCGGTTGATGCGATGAATATTGCGTGGGGGCAAGGCGCACAACGCACTCATCGTTTTGAGATCAGAACCAAAGCCGATGATGGCACCAATACTTGGCATAAGGTGTATGCCGGAACCAGCAGTGGTACCAGCGCTGAATTTGAACAATACGATTTAATTGACACGAACGCCCGTTGGGTGCGAGTGAAAATCTTTGAAAACAGCAGTGGCAGCGATTGGAGTAACATTACCGAAGTCGCTGTTATGGGTGATGAGGTAGGCCAAGCGCAAACGCCCGATTTTAATTTAGATAGCAGCTTGGCCCCTGGGGGAAATTTTGATCTTTTAGACTGGTATCTGAGCATCCCTGTTGATGAGGGCGATGGTTACGCTAGCTCAATAAAAGAGCAAGCGCTCAGCAATGGTTATGAAGACGCATTTTTTTATACTGGCGCCGATGGTGGCATGGTGTTCTACACCCCAGTAGCAGGGGTGACAACCAGCAGTAACACCAAATACGTGCGCACGGAATTGCGTGAAATGCTGCGCCGAGGCGACACCAGTTTCAGCACATCAGGCAAAGCCAATAATTGGGCTTTTTCTTCCATTGCGACGGATGAGCAGGCGGAATTTGGCGGGATAGACGGCACCTTAACCGCCACCTTAGCGGTTAACCATGTAACGACAACCAGCAGTGATAATCGCTACGTTGGTCGTATTGTGATTGGCCAAATTCACGCCGAGAGCAACGAACCTATCCGCCTTTACTACCATAAATTACCCAATAATGAGAACGGTGCGCTTTATTTTGCCCATGAAGCCGCGAAAGCGGTGGGTGGCGCGGAAACGTGGCATAACCTGTTAGGGCAAATGGTGGCAGAAAACGGCGACTTAGCTGAGCTAACCAACCCCAGCGATGGGTTGGCCTTAGACGAGCCTTTTTCGTATGAAATTACTGTGGTGGGGGATCAACTGATTGTCGTAATAACACAAGCAGACAAAGAGCTTGCCGCTGCAACCATTAATATGAGTGAAAGCGGTTATGACGATGCAGATAACTACATGTATTTTAAAGCGGGTATCTATTTGCAGGACAATCTAAGCGAGCCGGATGATTACGCCGAGGTGACTTTCTATCAATTAGAAAATCGCCACCAAAATTACCAATAAATACCATATGGCCATTGCTGTGGGCATTACTCACTCAATGGCCATTTATTCTGTTTATCCTGCCGTGTTATGCGCGATGCCCCATTTTTACGTGGGCATCATCCACAAACCACAACACCTCTTTACGACGCTTACCAATAACAAGTGCTTGCTCGGCGGCAAAAAGCAGCGCTTTCCAACAGCGACAAAAGGTGGCGTAGCGCGTTTCAATAATATGTTCAGCATCATAGCAAACATATACCACGGTGTTGGGATCCCAGTGTAAGTAGTCGGCTAACTCGACCGGTAAGGTGGGTTCGTCAGACTCAAAGGCAAGATCCCAGCGTTGTTGGCCATGCCAATGCTGTGGTTGAGCTAACCAGTCCGTGGTCTCTAACCGCTCTAAATCTACCGCATCGGTACTGACGTCTCGCTGCCATACTTGGCGCGCAAACGCGGCAGTTAATGGCAACAGTGCGGCTTTGTCGGCATCGCTAATGGCCATGTCTGCGCGGTTAAATACCCAATGCAGGGGGTAGTTGTTCAGTTCTAGGTAGTTCATCTTTGGGTCGGCTTAAACAATCAGTGGCGCTACTTTAGCAGATCCATAGCCGCTTCTCAGTGCTCAATTACCACAGTATGCTTAGGCTCTTTTGGGATATCGGAGTGATGATGGCTATTTGGAAACGCCCCATGGATTTGGCGGCCTTAAATGAGCGCGGTAGTGGTTCTTTGGTGGGGTATTTGGGCATGCAAGTCACGGCGTTTGATGAGCACTCCTTAACCATGACCATGCCGGTAGACGAACGCACACACCAGCCGATGGGATTGCTGCACGGCGGTGCCAGCGTGGCGTTAGCTGAAAGCGTGGGCTCCATTGCGGCTAACTGTTGCGTAGAACCCCACTATTATTGTGTGGGGTTAGATATTAATGCCAACCACATACGCCCAGTGCGCAGTGGCCAAGTGGTTGCCACCGCTACGCCAGCACACCTTGGTGCTACAACGCAGGTGTGGCAAATTCAAATTTGCGACGAGCGGGGTCGATTAGTCTGCACCAGTCGCTTAACCATGGCGGTATTGCGCCATAAAGGAAATGTGTGAAGTTGTTGTTTTGCCAAGGCACCATTATTGCTAATGCGCACGAAGTGCTAGTGCGCCTCGATAGCCCTAGCCGTATCTCATTTCAAGCGGTTGCCGACAACATTGAACTGGTGGGCATCGCGAACGTGGTTACCGGGTTTGGTGGTGGGGTAAGTTGGTCGCTGCAGTTGGATAATAGTGAGCAATTGCAAACGCTGGCGGATGCGTTGGGGCTAGAGATTAAAGCCGCGCGCCATTAAAGCGCGACCAAAGCACAACTTTGAACAAACTCACTTGTTGATTGATGGCGTTTGTGCTTATATAGCGTCGCTGTCTAACAGCACCTACTTTTATGTAGAGGTGCATTGTCTATCAGTAACTTAACCGAGGGTGACACCGTTGACGTTAAGCCAAAGGAGCCAATGCCGAAGCCATTCAAGCGTCACCTTGAATGGCTGGGGGAACATTTAAGAGATGTTTCACTGCCATAGTTTGCATCGGCAACGATGTAGGTTGTTACTATGGAGCGCTACTGATAAAGCAGGGTGGTTAAACACCTGACCATAAAGCGTGTTTAATTTTCCTCTAGCGCCTTGAGCGTGTCAGTTGCCTCCATCTTTACTCAAATGAATAATAAAGATGGTTTCGTACGAATTTAGCAATACCCTATTTTCCTTACTGCCGCCGATCATTGCGATTGCGATGGCGGTGATCACCCGCAACGTATTACTTTCCCTTGGTCTTGGCATCATCGTGGGCGTTTTGTTGCATACTGGATTTGCGCCGATGGCGGCGTTGTCCGATCTGAGTGATCGGGCCATTGGTATGTTTTGGAGCGCCGACGATGGCATCGACACTTGGAATGTGCCGTTGTTAGGCTTCTTAATTGTTTTAGGCATGACCATTGCCTTGATCAACGCCTCTGGGGCTGCTCAAGCGTTCGCTCAATGGTCGCGCAAGCGCATAAAAAACAAGCGTGATGCACGCCTGATGACCATGTTTTTAGGCATGGTGGTTTTTATTGATGACTACTTTAATACCTTATCGGTTGGCTCGGTTGCCAAACCGGTGGCCGATGATCATGGCGTCTCGCGAGAAGAGTTGGCTTACGGGGTAGATTCCACCGCAGCGCCAGTTTGTGTGATGGCACCACTGTCTTCATGGGGCGCTTATATTGTCGGGTTAATCGGCACCATTTTTGCTGAGCGCGCGATTACCGAACATGGCCCTTTAAATGCCTTTTTGGCCATGATCCCAATGAATCTTTACGCCATTTTTGCACTGGCGATGCTGTGCTGCGTGATCTGCTTTGATTTGCGCATCGGCCCAATGAAAGCCGCCGCAGCACGTGCTCGCAGTACGGGCCAATTGTGGGATCACAGCAAAGGCAATCCACCAGGGGTTGATACCGAATTAGCACAAGCCGATAACGGGAGCGTGTTAGGTTTATTCTTACCGATTTCCACCTTAGTGTTGGCCTCTGTCTATTTTATGCTGGCCAGTGGGGCTGCCAATTTAGGCGATGAGCCATTCACCATTATGGGAGCGCTGGAAAATACTGATACCACCATGGCGCTGTTCCATGCGTCGTTAGTGAGTGGCTTGGTTGCTGTTGCTGTGGTATTACGTCAAGGTTTGGCGGTTGCGCATATTGGGCAAGCCATGGTGAGCGGTGCACGCTCAATGATGCCTGCGGTTTACATCTTAGTAATGGCGTGGGGCATTGCAGGTGTGATTGGCGATCTGGAAACTGGCACCTTCCTTGCTTCTATGGTGCAAGCGTCTATGCCAATGTGGTTACTGCCATTGCTGATCTTTGGTTTGGCGGGGATCACCGCATTTTCTACTGGCTCAAGCTGGGGCACCTTTGCGATTATGCTGCCCATTGCGGCGGATGTTGCTCTGAGCGCGGATGCGGCCATGTTATTGCCATTAATGGCGGCGGTATTAGCGGGGGCGGTGTTTGGTGATCATTGTTCACCAATCTCGGATACCACCGTACTGTCCGGTACTGGGGCGGGCTGTCACCACATTGATCACGTGGCAACGCAATTACCCTATGCCGTGACTGTGGCGTTGATCACCAGCACTGGCTATTTGGTGCTTGGTTTAACGCATTCCGCCTTACTGGCCTTTGCTACCAGTGCCATTACGCTGGCGGTTGTGGTAGCGTATCTGCGGCGTCGGGCCTTAGGGGAAAACGCAGCATAATCTGCGCTTTGACAAGTCACGTCTGACCGCAATTTACCGGTAAAGCGCTAGTGGGCTTTACCGGTTTTTTTATACTGAGGCAACATCTTTGAATTGAGGCTATTTTGGCGCAACTTTACTTTTATTACTCTGCCATGAACGCAGGCAAATCCACCTCATTATTGCAATCAGCATACAATTACCAAGAGTGTGGAATGGATGCTCTGGTGCTGACGGCCGCGCTGGATAACCGTTATGAAGTGGGCAAGGTAACCTCCCGCATTGGTTTGGAAAGTGATGCGTTGCTTTTTCATGGTGACGATGATCTTTACCATATGATCGAGCAGCAAGCCGTTAAGCCTCATTGCGTCTTAGTTGATGAGTGCCAATTTCTCTCTAAAGCCCAAGTCATGCAGCTGACCAAAGTGGTCGATTGCCTAGATATTCCCGTGCTGTGCTATGGCATTCGTACTGATTTTTTAGGCGAACTATTTGAAGGTTCGCAATACTTATTGGCTTGGGCCGATAAGTTAGTAGAACTCAAAACCATTTGCCATTGTGGGCGTAAAGCTAACATGGTGGTGCGCCTAGATGACCAAGGCACAGCCGTTCGCAGTGGTAAGCAAGTGCAGATCGGCGGCAATGATCGCTACGTCTCTTTATGTCGCAAACATTACCGAGAATTGGTTTGGGAGCCTGCTCCTTTTATCTAGACACCCATCTTAAATTTGAGGCGCGCAACAGTGCGCCCCTAACTTCCTACTGTTTAATCGCACTTATTTGACGTGGTCAACACATTCCGGACACCGCTTTAAGCCGATTTGCGGTAGTTATCGGTGACAGCCCATCATTTGCTTGATGAGACTCTTATCCATGACTCTTATCCAGACACCCACCTTAAATTTGAAAAATTCTTAATAAAAAAATTCTTAATAAGACATCCACTTTAATTTTCGCACCATCCACAGGCCTTGTTCCTATACTTGGAATTTAACCATCAAGGATGATGTCTTATGCCAAGGGCCAGAAAACATCAAATTAGCGTACAGAATACGCCTTATTATCACTGTGTAAGTCGTTGTGTTCGACGCGCTTTTCTTTGTGGCTGCGACAGTTCGAGCGGTAAAAACTACGAGCATCGGCGGGCATGGGTTGAACGGCGTTTGTTACAGTTGTCTGAGCATTTCGCCATTGAAATTTGCGCCTACGCAATCATGAGCAACCATACTCATCTGGTGCTGCATATTAATAGCGAACAAGCGCAATCTTGGGATGTTGAAACCATCTTTTATCATTGGCATCAATTATTTAATGGTACACGCCTTAGCCAACTTTATTACCATGAAGAGACGCGTCAACAGCTGACAGCAACCGAATTACACCAAGTGCAACAATTGGCGGAAGTGTATCGTAGTCGTTTAACTGACATCAGTTGGTTTATGCGTAGTTTAAATGAATACATCGCACGCGAGGCCAATAAAGAAGATGGTTGTACCGGTCGTTTTTGGGAGGGGCGTTTTAAATCGCAGGCGTTATTGGATGAGCAGGCATTACTAACATGCATGGCGTACGTTGATTTAAACCCAATTCGTGCCAAGTTAGCGCAGAGTATTGAACGCTCCCATTACACCAGTGTGCGCCGTCGCGTACAGGCCATTGTAAATAAGCAACCAATAGCCCGGTTAAAGCCATTTGATCATAATCAAGCACCTCATCAACAGCAGCCATTACCGTGCCATTTAAACCAATATCTTGAGTTGTTAGAGTACAGCGGCCGCGTTTTTCGGCATGACAAAGCTGGTGCCATCCCACGACAAAGCGCGCAATTGCTACAACGGTTAAATATTTGCTGGGCTCAATGGCTTGAGTTAACTCAAAGCTTTGAGCATCAGTTTAGTTATTTGGCGGGGAAAGAGAGCAGTTTGCAAGGTTGCGCGATGCATAAGCAGAGCCAACGGATACGCGGAAGGCATAACGCGCGGCGGTTATTTGGTGGTTCAGTTAGCCACACGCCATGATAAGGCTTTGCCCATAGGCCGCTTCCATATCGGCATCTTTGCCATACCTTTGTTGGGTACTGGCTAGAGTTTGGTGTGCCTTTCACTTCCAAGCTTACCCTATTTATTGCTTAAAACTGGGAAATGAGATGGGGTGACAGCGTAAGAGAAAATAATGGACTTGATAAATGCCATAACAGAACCATCAGGTTTCGATCTGCCCGAGATCTACCTGCCCTCTTTTTTTAAATAGACAGCCATCTTAATTCCACACTGTTGCGATCTCCTATTACGGCTAGGCTCAATGCACATCAAATGGTGTTTTAGGCAGAATTCAGCCGATTTAAGGGCGTTTAAGACACTGCATTTGTTGCGCAAAACGGGGGCAGCATGTTGAGGAATGACTTGAATTAAAATGGCTGTCTCAATAATCGGCGTTGATAAAGGCTTCTGAAAATTATTTTTCAGAAAAACCAGAACGGAAATTTTGAGTTAAAATATTGATTTTTATGTTGTTTTTGTTTTATCGCCGGCTTCGGCTTTCGTTATTTTGAATCACGACTGCATTTTTTTGGTTAGATCCGCTCAAGGTTTTAATTCGCACGTCGATACAGATTTTGAATTCGGGATGAGCAGTATCGGTTGATCCCATTAAACCTTTGAAAGTAAGGATTCTCATTATGGCGATTACAGTTAACACTAACGTTACCTCGATGACTGCTCAGCGCAGTGTAAACTCAGCAAACTCGGCTACCCAAACCTCGATGGAGCGTTTGTCTACCGGTCTGCGCATTAACTCTGCGAAAGACGATGCGGCAGGTTTGCAGATCTCTAACCGTTTGAGCTCTCAAATCAACGGTATGGACGTAGCCATGCGTAACGCTAACGACGGGATCTCAATTGCACAAACCGCTGAAGGCGCGATGCAAGAGTCCACCAACATCCTGCAACGTATGCGTGATCTGGCTCTGCAATCAGCGAACGGTTCTAACTCGGAAGAAGATCGTCTGTCTCTGCAAAAAGAAGTGAGCGCACTGCAAACCGAATTAACCCGTATTGCTGATACCACTTCTTTCGGTGGTCAAAACCTGCTGGACGGTACCTTTGGTACTCAAAGCTTCCAAGTAGGTGCTAATGCTAACGAAACCATCACCGTAAGCCTGCAAAACGTAAGCGCCCAGTCACTGGAAGGTTCTTTAGGTGCCACTGCTGGTGATTTAGACCTGTCTGCTGGTGTTACCGAAGATCAAACCATGACCATCGATTTGAATGGTACTGAAATCCAGTTTGACGTAAAAGCGGGCGACAGCGCCGATGATTTTGCGGCGAAATTCAACGCCGCTGCCGGTACCAAAGGTATGGCCGCCTCTGTTGATGACGCAGGTATGGTAACCTTTACTGCTAGCGACAAACTGGCGGGTCAATCATTCAGCGTAAGTGGTGACGGTGCAGATGCTCCAGTAGCTGGTGGCGCAACCATTGGTGATGCTGAGTCTGCTGGTACTTCTACCATTGCTCAGCTGGATATCACCAACGCTTACGGTGCTAACTCTGCGATTGACCTGCTGGATCAAGCCATCAGCCAAATCGATGAGCAGCGTGCGGACTTGGGTGCGGTTCAAAACCGTTTCAACTACACCATCAACAACTTGAGCAACATCCAAACCAACGTAGCGGATGCGCGTTCACGCATTCAAGACGTTGACTTTGCAAAAGAGTCTGCAGAGCTGGCGAAGCAGCAAGTACTGTCTCAGTCTTCTACTGCCATGCTGGCGCAAGCCAACCAATTGCCACAAACCGCTCTGTCTTTACTGTAAGATTAGCGCAAGCCCGATTGGGCTTAGGCAGACAAGGCAACCTTCGGGTTGCCTTTTGGCGTTTTGGGCGGTTTGAAACGAGCCGAGCTTGAATCAATGGACGGCTCATACCGAGGGTGAGCAGATAGGCATGTCGCGAATGAGCTGGCACTTAACCAGACAGCCATCGGATTGGGAGAGGAGAGCCATTAAAGTGGGTGTCTCGTTAATTCTTTACTCGTTAATTCTTAATTCGCCATCGGATTACAGCATCGAACGGCAACAATGAATGCAAGTAGCTGACCATAACAGTGAGTACTTGGCTCGTAGGCGGTTCACTTGGCCTTACTCCGTTTGGGTTGGCTGGCTTTATTGTTAACTCGCGCATTGGTCTTATTCGCTTAGGATGGGGTTTTGCTCTGACTTTTTATTAAAAGCAGTCGATCCACCCTTTTCTTTGTTTGTCTTTAAAATGTTGCTCCATTGTTTGTGCATCATTAAAAATAAGCTAAAGAATGAGTTTGCTGGCGCCGATACAAAATATAAGAACGCAGGGCAACGGCAAACTACTGCCAAAACATTTGATGCTCCGTGCCAGTTAACTCAAAGCAAAAAAGGATTTAAATCGCTTATGGCCATTACCGTAAACACCAACGTCACCTCCATGACTGCCCAGCGCAGCGTAAATACCGCTAACTCATCCACTCAAACCTCAATGGAGCGGTTGTCTACCGGTTTGCGCATTAACTCCGCCAAAGACGATGCCGCCGGCTTACAAATTTCTAACCGTTTAAGCTCGCAAATCAACGGTATGGATGTAGCCATGCGTAACGCCAACGATGGGATCTCGGTAGCTCAAACCGCAGAAGGGGCGATGCAAGAGTCCACCAATATTTTACAGCGGATGCGAGACTTGGCCCTGCAATCGGCCAATGGTTCCAACTCAGAAGAAGACCGTTTGTCACTGCAAAAAGAGATTGAAGCGCTGCAAACGGAATTAACCCGCATTGCCGATACCACCTCTTTTGGTAACCAAAATCTGTTGGATGGCAGCTTTGGCACCAAAAGCTTCCAAGTGGGTTCTAACGCCAATGAAACCATTAATGTCAGCCTGCAAAACATCAGCGCCGAGTCATTAACAGGCTCCTTAGGCGCTGATGCCGGTGACCTGGAGTTAGGTGATGGTGTGGTGGTAGCCGATCAAACCATGACCGTCACAGTGGGTGATGTTAAGGTGAGTTTTGATGTAAAAGCCGGCGACAGCGCCGATGATTTTGCGGCGAAGTTTAATGCGGCGGTGGGCACCAAAGGGGTAGCGGCTTCGGTTGATGACGATGGCAAGGTGATCTTTACCGCCAGTGATGCTTTAGCTGAAGAGAATTTTGAAATCGCTTCTTCAATTGAGAGTGACGATGCAATTAAAGTCGAAACTCCTGAAATTGGCGCTGCTGGTAGCTCAGCGTCTGGTTTTGGGAATACCATTGCAGCGATTTCCGTTACTGACATTTACGCCGCCAATTCGGCCATTGGCATTATCGATGACGCCATTGCTCAAATTGATGAGCAGCGTGCCGACTTGGGTGCGGTTCAAAACCGTTTCAACTACACCATCAACAACTTGAGCAACATCCAAACCAACGTAGCGGATGCCCGTTCACGCATTCAAGATGTTGACTTTGCAAAAGAGTCTGCAGAGCTGGCGAAGCAGCAAGTACTGTCTCAGTCTTCTACTGCCATGCTGGCGCAAGCCAACCAATTGCCACAAACCGCTCTGTCTTTACTGTAAGATTAGCGCAAGCCCGATTGGGCTTAGGCAGACAAGGCAACCTTCGGGTTGCCTTTTGGCGTTTTAGGGCACTGTTACGCTGCAATCAAAAGCCGGTACCGTGCCAGTCGTTGATGTGAACTGGGATAGGTGCCTATAACAGAGGCATGACCATTTAGGCGCTATATTGGTTGCAATGCTCAAACAAAAACGCGATGACATTGCAGCGAGGGGGAGCCAAAGTCCGTGATGATGGAGGCCATTAGGCTGGCTAACAGACACAAAAAAGCCTGCATTTAGCAGGCTTTTTTGTGAAGGTGGTCGGTGATAGAGGATTCGAACCTCTGACCCTCTGGTCCCAAACCAGATGCGCTACCAGGCTGCGCTAATCACCGATTTTTATTGCCTCTTGTGAGGGCTTTGAAAGTGGTCGGTGATAGAGGATTCGAACCTCTGACCCTCTGGTCCCAAACCAGATGCGCTACCAGGCTGCGCTAATCACCGATACATTTAAAAGGATAACGTTTACCGCTCCTTTTTGCCATTCGCTATCACCTAATTGGTTGGGCGTTGGCGGTTGCCGTGTTCTTTGGCAACGGCGGCCATTTTAGATAATTTGTCGTCAGGTGCAAGCCCCTTTTACAACAAAAAAGCGCGTTTGCGGTTTTTGTACACATCCTGTCGCTTGTTTCGCCACTGTTATTTCTAAATTGAATAAACATTCGCCATATAATCTTTTTAAGTTATAACAGCCGCCATACACTGAAGCGATATTACGGTTTGTTTTGGCTGTAATAACACCAAACGCTTACTTTTTGGGTCGGATTCTTGAGATTAAGGGCTTTAATGGGAGGATTTATGGCACATAAGGATGCGTTGATGGCTGCAACCACCGCCAACCCGAAGGTGGCACCGGTGTATTTGGTGGGGGCGGGGCCGGGCGATCCGGGGTTATTAACGCTGCATGCCCTGCAAGCCATTGAGCAGGCCGAGCTCATCATGGTCGATGCGCTGGTTTCCGCGCCAGTACGGGCGCTGATCCCCAAAGGGGTGCGCATTGTGGAGGTGGGCAAGCGTTGTGGCCAGCACAGCATGTCACAAACTCAGATAGAGCAGCAGCTGATCCAATTTGCACGCCAAGGGCTGAAAGTGGTGCGCTTAAAAGGTGGCGATGCCATGGTGTTTGGGCGAGTGGGGGAAGAGATGCAAGCGCTACGAGCGGCGGCCATTCCTTATCAAGTGATCCCCGGCGTGACTGCGGCCAGCGCAGCAAGCGCCTATGGGGCGATGCCACTGACATTACGGGGCGTGGCCGCTGGGGTGAGTTTTATTAGTGGCCATCAATGTGGGGCCAGCACCGAGGTGGTGTCTGCTACCGCGGATGCACCATCTCAGCTGGTTACGAGCCTTTCAGCCACAGCAGCACGTGGCCAACGCGCCTCGAATGGGGTGGACTGGGCACAGTACGTGTTGCCAAACCATACGTTGGTTATCTATATGGGGCTGCAACAAGCCGACAACATTGCTGAGGGGTTACTGGCAGCGGGTATGGCGCCACAAACGCCGCTGGCGTTGGTGCGCAATGCCAGTTTGGCCGAGCAGGTGCAGTGGCAGGGGACGTTGGCGAATTTATCCGCCTTAGCAGAGCACGTGCGCCAGCAAGAGGTGCAAGGGCCAACCATCTTAATTATTGGTGAAGTGGTTAGGCAGGCCGATGCGTTAGCGTGGTTTAATGACGCTCAAAACCAGACAATGGCTTTGGGTGCCAGTTGTTTTAAATGGGCGATGTAATCGTTATTGGGTGGGCATTCCACCAAGCGTGCTAGTTCTTGGCCTGTGTGGCTGAAACGGTAATAACGCAAATGCAAGCGGGGATGGCGGCACTGCATTTGCAGCCGTTCCGCGCCATATTGCAGCGACAATTGGCTGTTGGGCAGCACGCTGGTTTCCAGCTCAACAGCATGCAGTAACCCCAGCTCTTTTAGTGTTAATACCGCGGAATAGGGTAAACCATAAACGGTCAGTGCCAGAGACTGTTCAGTGGAACGCAAAAAGCCGCCATAGGCGGCATCGGTACGATAACCGGTGATGATCAACGGAGTAGGATCTTGCTCTAAAAAGCCACAGATGGCGACGGCATCGGTGAGCGTTTGAGCATCGCGATGATTCATCTGCATGAGGGTTTCAAGGGCTTTTAAACTAAAACTGCGTGGCTGCACCATTTCGGTGGCTAAGATCTTACCCCACATGCGCTGCATTTGGGGGTTGTGGATCTGTTCGGCCAACTGTTGAAAACGGTGCCACCAATCTGGGTCCAGCTCATGGGCCTGAGTGTTATTATTGCTGCCGATGAGTGCTTGTTTAACAATCCCTTCTAAATTTTGTTGGTATTGCTCATGTTGCTGCTTTTGCCGCCAAGCTAAGCGCTCTGCCAGCAGCGCCCCTTCTCGCCCTAAGCCAATCCCGTGGCTTAATTTAATTGCCAGTGTGCGGCTGCTGTAGCCACTGATGCTGTTATTGCCTGCGTGGTGCGCGGTTGAAGAGGCGTCTACGGTGGCTTTTATTGGCGCGTGCACCGGCCGGATCTGTGGGGTTTGTGGGTGGCTCATGGCACAACTCTTACTTGCTGTTTTGGGTAACGAATTAGGGTATGGTTGCCGAGCTCGGTGCCTGATACCCCAAATAGGGCTGGTTCGGGCTAGGGGCTTGCGGCACTCGGGTTGATAGTATGAATGACCCGACCGCAAAGCTTGCCCCAATAAAGAAAACCAAGCTGTGATCTTGCATCCAAATCACCCCTAATAATGCTGGAATAAAGACCGCAGCCAGATGATTGATGGTGAAGCTAACCGAAGCGGTAGTGGCTAACTCTGCGGGATCGGCAATTTTTTGCAAGTAGCTTTTCATCGCAATGGCTAAGGCAAAGAGCAGGTGGTCAATTACATATAAAGTAGCGGCTTGCCAAGCATGCTCAGCCAAGCCATAGCCAATAAAGACCAAACACAAGCCGACGTATTCCAGCATGAGGGCGTTACGGTCACCAACGCGTTGGATAAAGCGCCCTAAGGCTGGAGCGCATATCAAGTTAAACAGGTAGTTAATGAGAAACAGGGTGGTGATGTCGGTAACGCTAAAACCAAACTTTTCCACCATGAGAAAACCAGCAAATACCACGAAAATTTGCCGTCGTGCCCCTGAAAGAAAAGTAAGCCCATAATAAACCCAGTAATTTTTGTTTAATGAGAGGCGTTTGCTTTGAGTTACTCCGCCTTGGAAGGTGGGATAGTGACGCCACAACAAGACAACCAACAGAAACCCGATGCAGCCTGCGCTTAAATAAAGCCAGAGATAATCCAGCCCAAGCCCTTTCATGCCTAAGTAAATACCCGCGTACGCTAGCAGCGCGCCAGCGGCTTTGATGGCCAACGTTTGCCCCATAAATTCTGCAGTTTGATGCTGAGGTAGCCATTGTAAAGTGAGCGATTGATTCATGGTCTCGTAGTAATGAAAGCCAATCGACATTAATAGCGTGGTGGCATACAAGCCATATTCAAACGGGAAGAATCCCGTTACCGCAACCCCAATGCACATCAGAGCAAGGGCTACTAATGCCAGTGTTTGTTCGGCCAAAATGAGCAGCACAAAAACGGCGCTAAAGGCTAAAAATCCGGGCACTTCCCGCACGGATTGTAATAAACCAATTTGAGCGCCATTAAAGTGCACCACCTCTACCACAAAGTTATTTAAGAGGGTATTCCAAACGGCGTAGACCAGCGCCATCACAAAGCTTAACCCCAGTAACAAGCGTGCTTGTGGTGGCAGTGACCGGAGCTGAAACCATTGAGCCGTTTTTGTTGTAGCGAGATTGGAACCGATACGGCGAAAACGAAAAGAAAAAGGTAACATGGTGCCTCCATGCCAAAGGCAGCGTAATGGTACGGTGCCTTGTGGCTGCCAAGGGTAATGATTACTGCTGTGGTGTGATTCTTCGGTGGCTTGGCGCAGCAGGCGGGTTGCAAGCAACCTGCGCCTGCTTGATGCAGTTTTAATTTAGAATGCAGGTGGCTTAGGTGGCCGCTTGATGGCGCTGGGCTGAGCTTAAAATCTCTGTTTTGGCGGCGGCGGCGTTATCCCACCCCTCAACCTTTACCCATTTGCCCGCTTCCAGTTCTTTATAGCGCTCAAAAAATTGTTGGATTTGCGCTTTGAGTAAATCGGGGAGATCAGCGATATCTTGAATGTGAGCGTATTCAGACGATATTTTATCGTGTGGTACCGCGATGATTTTCGCGTCTTCGCCCGATTCATCGGTCATTTTCAATACCCCCACGGGGCGGCAACGGATAACAGAGCCCGCTTGCAGCGGATAAGGCGTGGGTACCAGCACATCCACCGGATCGCCATCAAGCGATAAGGTTTGGTTGATGTAACCGTAATTGGCGGGGTAAAACATGGGGGATTTCATTAATCTATCGACAAATAAGGCACCGCTGTTTTTATCGACCTCATATTTTATGGGGTCGTGATTGGCGGGGATCTCAATAATCACATAGATATCATCTGGCAGTGTGGGGCCGGCACTAACGGCATTTAAAGACATAAACGCTTTCCTTAGAATTAAGTCTTAAGTCGCGCGTAAGTATACTGCCAATGTTGCCAAATGGTTAATGATGGTTTAATTGAATCAATCGATTAGCCTTAGGCCGGTTCCACGCTGGCCGGCATGGCGCTGGATGCGTGGAACCGACATGGCGGCATTAGGTGCGGTGGTAGCTTAAGCAGGCATCGACTTCATTGGCTGACCCTAAAATAACCGCAACCCGTTGATGAATGTCTTGAGGCTGAATGTCTAAGATCGTTTCATAACCGGTGCTGGCTTGGCCACCGGCCTGTTCAACCAGCAACGCCATTGGGTTGGCTTCATACATTAAGCGCAGTTTAAAAGGCTTAGCCGGATTTTTGTTGTCTTGTGGGTAGGTGAATAAACCACCACGGCTTAATACGCGGTGCACATCGCCCACCATGGCCGCTATCCAGCGCATATTGAAATTGCGCTCGCGAGGGCCGGTTGCGCCGAGCAGTAGATCATGGATGTAGGCTTGCATGGCCGGTTGCCAAAAACGCTGATTGGACATATTAATGGCAAATTCACCGGTTTGGGGTGAGATCTGGACATGGTCATTCACCAATTTGTATTGCTGATCGCTCGGATCTAAGGTGAACATCCATGTGCCTTTACCTAGGGTTAAAGCCATCATGGTTGCTGGGCCGTACAGCATGTAACAGGCCAGCAATTGTTGGCGCCCTGGCTGCATAAAGGCGGCTTTTCCTGAGAGCCCAGTACGTGCAGGAAGCACGGAAAAAATGGTGCCAACTAGCGAGTTAATGTCGATGTTTGAGGAGCCATCAAGGGGATCAAAACTGACTAAATATTGGCCCTGTTCATGCCCTGCAACAACGTCATCTTCCTCTTCTGAGGCAATGGCTTGCACGGTGCTGAGTTTGGCTAATGCCTCTTTAATCAGATCATTGGCAATAACATCTAGCTTCTTCTGGGTTTCCCCTTGCACGTTCTCGTGGTTCGTTGCACCTAATACATCAGCAACGGCACCGGCACGAACTAAGTGGCTGATCTCGGTGCTGCACTGGGTGAGTGTGGCGATCAGTTGTTGGAGATCAGCATCAATGCCGTGCGCATGAAGAAAGTCATTCAGGGTTTGCATGACAGGATTCCGTAAGGCTCATTAAGTAGATTTGAGCGCACATAATACCCAAACCGGCAGGCCTTTACATACTAGAGCCGTGCCGATTTGCGCATTAAAAGTGAATAGTTCGTGTTTTTTAAACGAGTCTTGATGTAGGTCAGGTCGGTTAAAACAGCAGACCCCGATTTACATACACCAGTAAGGGCACCAATAACAATGGCAGTAACGCCCAAAGCAGTGCTGCTGCCGAATAACTTTGGCCTGTGATTGCCTGTTTGATGGTAAGCACAACGGTACTGATATGAGCAACCAGCCCGATAACGCCTAATACGCCCCCAACGACCAATGCCCAGCCACCCCAGCCATTCATCAGTTGTGCTGTTTCTGTTGGGCTTTGGCTAAATGCAAAGGGCGCAAAGGCAACCCCAAACCCCAATAGATAAAGAAAAAAACCGGCCAGGGTGAATTTTATTGTTCTGTGCATTGTAATAACCCGTTCGATAAATAGGCTAAGTGTAAACAAAAGGCCATCAACAAGGTGATGGCCTAACGTCGGAGTGAACCGTGCGGTTGTGTTACGTAGCGGCGATTAACGCTGGCGCAGTAATATGGCCAACACGGCTACGGCCGTTAAGATCATGCAGTACCAGCTGTAGCCAACGACCACTAATGGCGACAACGTAAAAATAGAGGCTATCAGCAGTACTTGCGCACCGTAGGGTAATAACCCTTGTACAATACAGGCAAAGACATCCAAGGTGGCCGCCGCACGGCGAGGGCTGACATTATGTTGTTGGGCTAATTGTTTGGCAACTGGGCCCGCCACAATTAAGGCAACCGTATTATTGGCGATACACAGGTTGGTGCTGGCGGCTAGTGCACCGATCCCAAGTTCAGCGGCTTTGGGGTTTTTGCTGTGACCGATGCGATTGCTGATCTTAGTTATTATCCATTCCAAGCCACCTTGCTGACGCATCAAAGCGGCAAGGCCCCCCACCAACATTGAAAGCAAGAAGATCTCTTGCATGTTGCTAAAGCCATCGTAAATTTCTTGGCCAAATTGCATCAGGCTGTAGTCGTTGGTAGCAAAGGAGCTGGCACCGGCCAAAATAATCCCTAAGCTCAGCACTAAGAATACATTCAAGCCACTGATAGCTAAGATTAAAATAGATAGATATGGCAGCACTTTAATCATGTTAATTTGCTGTGGTGCAATGTTTGCCCAAGCATCAATTTGGCCCATGTAACCAAAGAGCAGCATGGCTAAGAATGCGGCTGGTAGCGCAACTCGGATATTTTCATAAAACTTATCTTTCATCTGTGCACCTTGAATGCGGGTTGCCGCAATGGTGGTGTCGGAAATGATGGACAAGTTATCGCCAAAAATGGCACCGGATAATACGGCACCAGCAAGCAATGCCGGTTCTAACCCGGTTTGCTGAGCCAACCCCAATGCCACCGGCGCTACCGCAGCAATGGTGCCCATGGAGGTGCCCATGGCGGTCGCAATTAAGGCGCTTATCAAAAAGATCCCAGGTACTAGCAGGGTTTCTGGAATTAAGATCAACCCAAGAGCAACCGTTGCATCAACCCCGCCGCTGGCTTTGGCGACGGCGGCAAAAGCGCCGGCCAGTAGGTAGATTAAGCACATCGCAATAATATTATTATCGCCAATGCCTTTCATGAAGGTGTCTAGAGCAGCGTTCAGCGGTTGCTTGGCCAATATAAGCCCTAACACGATTGCCGGTAATATGGCGACGACTGGGGATAATTGATAGAAGGCAAAATCAACGCCTTGCGTTTGAAAATACAGCCCTGAACCAACAAACAGCAATAAATAAACACCTAATGGCAGTAAGGCGAGGGCGGATTTGGGGTTATCAGTAGGCATGTAACTATCAAACTCGGTGGTGAAGGCTTTTGCGAATGGCGCACCATACGCAGGTTGGTTTTTATTGTCAATTTGAGAGCTTCATCAAAGCGTAATTTCCGCCTCTCTGAGCTGAAAATTTAAGGTAAACTGGGCACCATTTTGAGCGACATGGAATCGGTGATGGTGACTCAGAGGCATAATGCGCCAAAGCACATTCATATTTTAGGGATCTGCGGAACATTTATGGGGGGGCTGGCGTTATTAGCGCGGCAGATAGGCCATAAAGTGACTGGCTCAGATGCCAATGTTTATCCCCCCATGAGCACCCAGCTTAGCGAGCAAGGGATTGAGTTAGTGGAAGGGTTTGATCCTGCACAGTTGTCGCCCGCGCCGGATTTGGTGGTGATTGGTAATGCCATGAGCCGTGGTAATCCTTGTGTGGAAGCGGTGCTAAACCAAGGATTGTCTTACACCTCTGGGCCGCAATTTTTAGCCGATGAAATTTTGGTCGGTAAATGGGTGCTGGCCGTGGCTGGCACCCACGGCAAAACGACAACGGCTTCCATGTTGGCTTGGCTATTGGAAGACAATGGCTTAAACCCCAGTTTTTTAATTGGTGGGGTGGTACGTGAGTTCGGTGTGTCGGCGCGATTAACCGACGATCCCTTCTTTGTGGTCGAAGCCGATGAATACGACAGTGCGTTTTTTGATAAGCGCTCTAAGTTTGTGCATTACCGGCCACGCACCTTGGTGATCAACAATTTAGAGTTTGATCATGCCGATATTTTTGATTCCTTGGCTGACATTCAACGGCAATTTCACCACCTGTTACGGATGGTGCCAAGCAGTGGCTTGGTGTTGCATCCAGAGGAAGAATCCATTACGCAAACATTGGCGCTTGGCTGTTGGAGTGAGCAACAATTGCTTGGGGGAAATGGCCCATGGCAAGTGCGGAAATTACAACCCGATGCCAGTGCGTTTGAGGTTTGGTTAGATGGTGAACGACAAGGCACGGTGACTTGGCCATTAATTGGGGATCACAATATGGCCAATGCGTTGGCGGCGATTGCCTCCGCGCGCCACGTTGGTGTTCGGCCAGCGGATGCCATTGCCAGTTTAATGCGTTTTCAAGGGCCGAAGCGGCGCTTGGAGTTACGGGCAGAGGTGAACCGAATCCGAATTTTTGATGATTTTGCCCATCACCCTACCGCTATTGCGACAACATTGGCGGGGCTGCGCGCCCAAATCGGTACACCTGAGCAGGCAGATGGCCGTTTAATTGCAGTGCTCGAACCGCGCTCTAATACCATGAAACAGGGGGTGCATCAGGCTACGTTAGCGGCCTCTTTGGCCGCTGCGGATGCGGCGTTGGTCTTGCAGCCTCATCCGGTAGTGTGGGATGTGGCTGCGGCTTTAGCCGAGGGGCCGACGCCAACCAACGTGTTCGATTCTACTGATGAGATTGTTACGGAATTGCTGGCCACTTTACGCCCAAGCGATACGGTTGTGATCATGAGTAATGGCAGTTTTGATGGGCTACACCAACGCGTTATTAACGCCTTGGCAAAATAAAAGGACCACAAGCGATGCAAAATCGTGAGCAAGCCATCACTTTAGCATTTACGGGTGCCTCGGGTGCCCCTTATGGACTGCGCTTATTGGCTTGTCTGCTAGAATCCGGTCTCTCTGTGCATTTGATGATCTCTGCGGCTGCCAAAGTGGTGTTTGCCACAGAGGAGCAACTGTCGTTACCCGGCTCGCCTGCCGCATGCGAAGCCCTATTGTCGGAACGTTTTGGTGCCGCCTCTGGGCAGTTGCGCGTGTATGGCAAAGAGCAATGGTTTGCGCCGGTTGCCTCGGGCTCTGGCGCACCACGGCAGATGGTGATCTGCCCCTGTTCTACTGGCACATTAGCGGCAGTTGCCACAGGGATGAGCAATACTTTGATTGAGCGGGCAGCCGATGTCGTGCTTAAAGAGCGTGGCCAATTGCTGCTGGTGCCCAGAGAAACGCCGTTTAATAGCATCCATTTGGAACACATGTTGCGGTTGTCGAACTTGGGCGCTGTGATTATGCCCGCTGCGCCAGGTTTTTATCATCACCCTCAATCTATTGAGGATTTGATTGATTTTATGGTGGCTAGGATACTAGATCACCTCGGTGTGCAACATCAGTTAAGCCAGCGTTGGGGGTATGGCCACAGGCCAGAAAACCGCGCGTTAGGGCAGGCTGATTAGAACTCTTTATTATTAATACAGGCCATGATCCATGAGCAAATTAAATGAATTAAACTACGATGTCATGATCTCTGAAGCGCAGATCAGTGAGATCCTAACGCAATTAGCGGCTCAAATTAATCGTGATTATGCTGATGTAGATAACCTGCTACTAGTTGGACTATTAAAAGGCTCTGTGGTTGTGATGTCTGATCTTGCCCGTCGCTTAGAGGGCAATATCCACTTTGATTTTATGACGGCTTCGTCCTACCACGGTGGCACTGAGTCCAGCGGTGACGTGAAAATTGTGATGGACTTGGCCAACAGCATTCGTGGTCGTCACGTTTTATTAGTCGAAGATATTATTGATACCGGCCGCACCTTGTCTAAAGTGCGCGAGCTGTTGTTAACGCGTGAGCCAGCCAGCTTAAAAATCTGTACCTTCTTAGACAAACCGTCTCGTCGCATTGTGGATGTGCCGGTCGATTACGTTGGGTTGGAGATCCCAGATGAGTTCGTGATTGGTTACGGTTTGGATTACGCTGAAAACTACCGTCACCTGCCATTTATTGGCAAAGTGAACTTAAGCTGATGTTTCGTTAACAAAAAAGCCTCCAAGTATGGAGGCTTTTTTGTGTTGTTTGACGAGTTATTTGGCGTAGCGATTGCTGGGGTAGGTCGCCGCAAGCACGGCCTTGGCGTTGTTTTGCAAGGTTGTTTGCCCCAACGCTTGGTAGGACTGCACCATGATCTCCAAAGCCCGTTCGGCCGCAGGGGTATCACTGAATTTTTCCAACACCAGCTGCGCGCGATTCGCAGCGGCAATCCATGTTTCCATGGTGACGTAATATTCGGCGATGTCTAACTCGTAACGCGCTAACCGATTTTTTAGAAAGCGCATGCGAAGTTGGCTATCGGCCGCATACTGGCTTGCGGGGTATTGTTGCACCAGTTGCTCAAAATCGCGGAAGGCGGCAATGGCCGCGCTTGGGTCGCGATCGGAACGATCAATGCCTAACATATTATGAAATAGATAATAATCGGCCTGCATATTGGCTAAACCGCGCATGTAATAGACGTAATCAATGTCTTTATGGGTAGGGTTTAAGCGAATGAAGCGATCAATGTTGGCCAACGCATTGGCGGTATTATCCATTTTGTAATAGGCAAAGATCAGGTCAAGCTGAACTTGGGTACGATGCGGGCCAAAAGGGTAGCGGCTGTCTAATACCTCAAGCGTTTGAACCGCTTTTGAGAAGTTACCCAGCTCCATGGCTTGACGTGCTTCAGTATAGAGCGCTTCAGGACTGCGATTTTCTAGCTCATAACCTTGCTGTTTGTTAGAGCTGGATGAACAACCTGTCACCATGATAAGAGTGCTGATGGCCAGCAGTATAGAACCGGTAAGTTTGCGCATGCGTGGTGTTGATCCCTAAACAGGCCGTGCTTGTTAACGGCAAAAAGCGATAATATGCAGTTCGAGCGATTCTAACAGAACTGAAAGTGAATTCGAGCCTTTGTGGCTTAAGCCAGAGACTATGACACAACTAATTGTATTAGAAGGCGTGATTGCCTTCTCCCAACTGGGCCAGCGGCTCGACCAAGCGTTAGCTGAGTGCTTCCCAGATTACTCACGTAGCCGTATTAAAGAGTGGATTTTGGCTGAAAAAGTTCAATTGAATGGCCAAGTCGCTGCGAAACCTCGTGAAAAAGTATTTGGTGGAGAAACCATTACCATTAATGCTGAGCTGATTGAAGAGGTCTCTTCTCGGCCACAGGACATCCCCTTAGATATTATTTTTGAGGATGAAGATATTTTGGTTATCAACAAGCCGGTGGGCTTGGTTGTGCACCCCGGTGCCGGTAACCACGACGGCACCTTATTAAATGCGCTGTTACACCATTATCCCGATATTGTGAATGTGCCGCGAGCTGGCATTGTGCATCGTTTGGATAAAGACACCACAGGGTTGATGGTGGTGGCTAAAACCGTACCAGCGCAGACGCATTTGGTGGCGAAGCTGCAAGCGCGTGACATTACCCGTGAATATGAAGCCATTGCTTGCGGCATTATGACCGCCGGTGGCACGGTGGATGAGCCGATTGGCCGCCACCCACAGCGACGTACCCATATGGCGGTAACGGAGTTGGGTAAAGAAGCGGTAACCCACTATCGGGTAAAAGAGAAGTTTCGTGCCCATACGTTATTGCGGCTGCGCTTAGAATCGGGACGTACGCACCAGATCCGCGTGCACATGGCGCATATTGGTCATCCGCTGGTAGCCGATCCACTGTACTTAGGGCGACCGCGACCATTGCGTGGCGCCTCGGAAGAATTGCGCGATACCATGCGCCATTTTGGCCGACAAGCCCTGCACGCCGCAATGTTGCGTTTAGAGCACCCGATCACTGGCCAAATGATGCAGTGGCAAGCGCCTATTCCAGAGGATATGCAGCGTCTAACGGCGATGTTGCGTGCCGATACCGCTGAAAAAGGCATGGACTACTAAGACGGTTCAGCCTGCGCTTAAGAGCGTGCATTGAGCGTGACAAGGATGTGGACGTCAGAGCACGTAACCGCTGACAGCGGCATCAAGTGATGGAGAAACTTGATGCCGCTGTTTTTTGTATGGCACTGAGCTGCCTATGGCTCATTATTGAGATTAGAGAGTCGTTAAAAAGGACATTAGGCATGTGGATTACCCCTGATTGGCCCGCGCCAGCCCATGTTTTGGCGTTTTCAACTGGCCGTTATGGTGGCGTATCAAAAACGCCTTATCGCGGTTTAAATTTGGGGCTGCACGTGGGAGATGAGGCGGCGCTGGTGCAGGCCAATCGCGCCGAAGTGCTGCATCGGCTACCGCCTCAAAGCCGTATTCATTGGCTTAATCAAATTCATGGCACAGCAGTACATCCAGCGATGGCGGGTGCCACTGATGCAACGGTTGATGCCGACGCCAGTTGGAGTTGTGAGCCGTTGCAGTTTTGTGCAGTGATGACCGCCGATTGCTTGCCACTGCTGTTGTGTGACCGTAATGGTACTCAGGTGGCGGCTGTGCATGCCGGTTGGCGCGGGCTGGCGGCTGGTGTGATTGAAAATACAGTGGCTACTTTTCGAGCTCCGGCGCAGACGTTACTGGTGTGGTTGGGGCCGGCGATTGGCCCGAGTTGTTTTGAAGTTGGGGCGGAAGTTCGGCAGGCATTTATGGCGCAAAACCCCGCAGCCGCCGCGGCTTTTGTGCGCCGAGGAGAGCGCTATTTGGCCGACATCTATGCTTTGGCACGGCTGCGTTTGCAGCAATGTGGCGTGCCGGTCACGGCGATTTATGGTGGTCGCTATTGTACGGTGAGTGATCCGGCGCGTTTCTTTTCTTATCGGCGCCAATCACAAACTGGCCGGCAGGCCAGTGTGATTGGCTTGTTGCCAGTGATGCGCTAGACCACAGTTTGCGGTTGTTTTTGATGGCCAATTGTTAAGCATTACTTGAAATTGGCTAGGCTTATCCCCACTAACGAGAAAGACGTTGAGTGGGGAGAAGTGACATCATGCGTTTAGATAGAATGACCAATAAGTTTCAACAAGCGTTGAGCGATGCGCAATCGTCAGCTTTAGGGCTAGACCACCAATATATCGAACCACAACACATTTTATTGGCGCTGCTACAGCAGCAAGGTGGCAGCATTCGGCCACTGTTGCAGCTGGTTAATGTGGATGCCAACGCATTGCAAACCCAGCTGCAACAAAACCTGCAACGCCTGCCGAAAGTGTCTGGCAGTGATGTGGATGTGCAGCTATCGCGGGAAAGCATTCGTATTTTAAATCAGTGCGATAAATTATCGCAGCAGCGTAATGAATCGTTTATTTCCTCTGAGCTGTTTGTCTTAGCGCTGCTGGAAGCCAAAGGCGAAGCGGGCCAGTTGCTTGCGCAGCAAGGTGTGACGACCAAGGCGTTAGAACAAGCGATGGCGAAAGTGCGCGGTGGCGCGAGCGTAGACAGCGCTAATGCCGAAGATCAACGCCAAGCGTTAACCAAATATACGGTTGATCTGAATGAGCGCGCCGAGTTGGGCAAACTGGACCCCGTGATCGGCCGTGATGATGAGATCCGGCGTACCATTCAAGTATTGCAGCGCCGCAGCAAAAATAACCCTGTTTTAATTGGCGAGCCCGGAGTGGGTAAAACCGCCATTGTTGAAGGGTTAGCGCAGCGTATTGTTAATGGCGAAGTGCCCGAAGGCTTAAAAGACAAACGGGTATTATCGTTAGATATGGGCGCGTTATTGGCTGGGGCAAAATACCGTGGTGAGTTTGAAGAGCGGCTCAAGGCGTTATTGAATGAACTGGCGCAGCAAGAAGGGCGCATCATTCTCTTTATTGATGAACTGCATACCATGGTGGGTGCGGGCAAATCGGACGGCGCCTTGGATGCGGGTAATATGCTGAAGCCGGCCTTGGCGCGTGGCGAGTTACATTGCGTTGGGGCGACCACGCTGGATGAATATCGCAAATATGTTGAAAAAGATGCTGCGCTGGAGCGCCGCTTTCAAAAAGTGGTGGTTGGCGAGCCTTCAGTGGAAGACACCATCGCCATTTTACGTGGCTTAAAACCCCGTTATGAGCTGCACCACAATGTGGAGATCACCGATCCGGCCATCGTGGCGGCTGCCACCTTGTCTCACCGTTATATTTCGGATCGCAAATTGCCTGATAAAGCCATTGATCTTATCGATGAGGCGGCCTCTGCAATCCGGTTAGAGATCGATTCTAAGCCAGAATCACTCGATCGCTTAGAGCGGCGTATTATTCAACTTAAGTTAGAGCAACAAGCACTCACCAAAGAAAACGATGAGGGCAGCCGTAAGCGTTTGCAAATTTTGACCGATCAATTGGCTGAATTAGAACGTGAATTTAGCGAGTTGGATGAGGTGTGGCGCACTGAAAAAGCCGCTTTAGCGGGCACGCATTATATTAAAGCAGATCTAGACCAAGCGCGCCAAGAGCTAGAAGTGGCGCGGCGGGCGTCGGATCTGAACAAAATGTCTGAGCTGCAATATGGCCGAATTCCAGCCCTTGAAAAACAACTGGACTTAGCTTTGCAGGCGGAAATGCAAGAGATGACGTTGCTGAAAAACCGCGTTACCGACGCGGAAATTGCCGATGTGTTGGCTAAAGCAACGGGCATTCCAGTGGCCAATATGTTGGAAGGCGAGCGGGATAAATTGCTGCGCATGGAGCAATATTTACAGGCGCGCGTGGTGGGGCAATTAGAAGCGGTAGAGTCGGTCTCTCATGCCATTCGTCGCAGCCGTGCGGGGTTGGCTTCGCCAGATCAACCCATTGGCTCATTCCTATTTTTAGGGCCAACTGGGGTGGGGAAAACCGAACTGTCGAAAGCCTTGGCGCAATTTATGTTCGACAGCGATGATGCTTTGATCCGCATCGATATGTCGGAATTTATGGAAAAACACTCGGTCGCGCGGTTAGTGGGCGCCCCTCCTGGTTATGTGGGGTACGAAGAAGGAGGTTACCTCACTGAGGCAGTACGGCGTAAACCGTATGCGGTGATCTTGCTCGATGAGGTAGAAAAAGCCCATCCGGATGTGTTTAATATTTTATTGCAGGTCTTGGATGATGGCCGCTTAACCGATGGTCAAGGGCGTACCGTAGATTTTCGTAATACCGTTATTATCATGACGTCGAATTTAGGATCGGCTGAGATCCAGCAGCACCATGGCGAATTGCAATATTCTGAGTTGAAAGAGATTGTTCAAGATGCGCTATTAGGGCATTTTCGACCGGAGTTTTTGAACCGCATCGACGATACCGTGGTGTTCCATCCGCTAGGGGAGGCGGAGATCGCCACTATTGCCCAGTTGCAAATTGATAAACTGAGCCGTCGATTAGCGGATAAAGAGTACCAGTTGCAGCTGGAGCCGGATGCGTTAGCGCTGTTGGCTTCTGCTGGGTTTGATCCCGTTTATGGGGCGCGGCCATTAAAACGGGCGATTCAGCAGCGGCTTGAAAACCCATTGGCGCAGCAAATATTGTCGGGTGCATTATTGCCAGCAGTGCCGATCCGAGTGATCGCAGCCGATGAGGGGCTTACCTTCGTGCAGTGAGCCTGAGCAAAGGCGCTCCTTTTATAAAGCCGTCCTCTTTTGAGGGCGGCTTTGTTCGTTCTCATGTTCGAAAAACCGCCTAAAAACAGCTGATATCACAGATTCAATGGCATTCTGTTGCTTACCAGAGCAGCGAATAATTGATATTCTTGCTTCAATCATTTCAGCATTAGCGGAGAGGCTATGTATTGCCCATTTTGCGCTGCTACCGACACGAAAGTGATCGACTCCCGCTTAGTAGCAGATGGCCATCAAGTTCGGCGCCGGCGAGAATGCCAAACCTGCCATGAGCGCTTCACGACCTTTGAGATAGCAGACTTGGTGATGCCACGGGTGATTAAAACCGATGGCACTCGGCAACCGTTTGATGAGGATAAACTGCGCCGTGGGATCCAACGAGCGTTAGAAAAACGCCCGGTTGCTGCCGAACTGATTGAGCAGGCCATCATTAAAATTAAATCCGCCATGCGTGCTACTGGAGAGCGAGACGTATCTTCACAATTGCTGGGGAATGTGGTGATGGAGCAACTGCTTCAGCTTGATAAAGTGGCGTACATTCGCTTTGCGTCGGTGTATCGGGATTTTGATACCCTGTCGCAATTTGGCGAAGAGATTGCCAGTTTGGAAAAACGCTAATGATCGCCTCTGCAGAGCTTGATCTGAATTTAATGCAACGCGCCTTAAATTTGGCAGAAAAAGGCCGTTTAACGACCGGCACAAATCCACGCGTAGGCTGTGTTATTGCCCGTGATGGCCACATCTTAGGGGAAGGCTACCATTTACAAGCTGGCTCTCCCCACGCAGAAGTGCATGCCTTACGTGCCGTAACCGCCCAAGGACAGGATGCGCGCGGAGCCACCGTATACGTGACTTTGGAGCCATGCAGTCATCATGGTCGCACACCTCCGTGTGCAGAGGCGCTGGTGAGCGCAGGTGTGGCTCGGGTGGTTGTGGCGATGACCGATCCCAATCCTCAGGTTGCCGGACGAGGCTTAAAACGCTTGCGCGATGCGGGCATTGTGGTGGAAGTGGGGCTGTTGCAAGCTCAGGCAGAAGCGCTAAATCCCGGTTTTATTAAACGCATGCGCACCGGCTTTCCTTTTGTACGCGTGAAGTTAGCGGCCTCTTTAGATGGCCGTACGGCGCTGGCCAATGGCGCCTCTCAGTGGATTACCAGTCGCGCCGCCCGTCAAGATGTACAACGTTTGCGGGCACAGTCGAATGCCATTATTACCGGCGCCGATTCCGTGCTGGCGGACGATCCGAGCATGAACGTACGACCACAGGAATTGGGGGATTGGCAAGCGTTGCTGACACCATTGGTTGAGCACGGTTTAAGCTACCAACAGCCTTTACGAGTGGTGGTGGATGGGCGTAACCGCCTGCAACCTCCACGCCAATTACTGGCCTGTGAGGGTGAGGTGTTGCTGGCGAGCTTAGGGGAATATTCATGCACTTGGCCTGCGCAAGTGCAACATTGGCGCAGTGCGCCTAATGGTGATCATGTCGATTTATTAGGGCTGATTTTGATGCTGGGGCAACGTGGCATTAATGAAGTGCTGGTGGAGGCTGGGGCGCATTTAGTTGGTGCTTTTATTCAGGCGGAACTTTGGGATGAAATTATCCTTTATCAAGCCCCAAAATTATTAGGCGAAGGGGGGCGTGGCTTAGTGCAATGGCCTCCACTTACGCAGCTGAGTCAAGCGCTGTCGCTGCAATATTCAGACATACGTCAAATCGGCCCAGATCTGCGGCTGACCTTAACTAGGCGGGAGAGATAAACGGATGTTTACCGGAATTATTGAAGCAGTCGGCCACATCCGTAAAACGGAACAACGTGGCGGTGATCTGCGCTTAACCGTGGCCAGCGGCGCATTGCCGTTAAACGATGTGCAGTTGGGTGACTCTATCGCAACTAATGGCGTATGCCTGACGGTGGTTGCTTTGGGAGCGGACCATTTTGTTGCGGATCTTTCTGCCGAAACGTTGGCACTAACGCAATTTAACCAAATGGCTGTTGGCCAAGCGGTTAATCTAGAGCGAGCCGTAACCCCCAATACCCGCTTAGGTGGCCATATGGTGAGCGGCCATGTGGATGGCTTAGCGCAGGTGATCCAGCGTGATATGCGGGCTCGAGCCATTGAATTCTGGCTGCAAGCGCCATCAGAATTAGGCCGCTATTTGCCCCATAAAGGTTCGGTGACCATTGATGGTGTGAGCTTAACCTTAAACGAGGTGGATGGGGCGCGTTTCCGGTTAACCATTGTGCCGCATACTGCGCAAGCAACTACGTTAACGGAGCTGCGCGTCGGGGATTTTGTGCATTTAGAGGTGGATTTAATTGCCCGTTACCTTGAACGCTTACTCCAAGGGCAAGCCGATGCCAGTACCCCGCCCCTTCATGCTGGGCTGACACTGGCAACTTTAGCCCGCAGTGGCTTTGTGAAGTAAAAGGAGCCAACTTTATGGCGTTACATCGTATCGAAGAAATTATTGAAGATATCCGTCAAGGTAAAATGGTTATTTTGATGGACGACGAAGATCGTGAAAACGAGGGCGACCTGATTATGGCGGCGGAAGCAGTAACGCCAGAGGCCATTAATTTTATGGCCCGTTTTGGACGTGGCTTGATCTGCCTGCCGATGAGCGCTGAGCGTTGTGATCAGCTGGGTTTACCCCAGATGGTTACCCACAACACGGAACAATTTGCCACCGCCTTTACGGTGTCGATTGAAGCGGCACACGGCGTTACCACCGGAATCTCTGCCGCCGATCGTGCGGTAACCATTCAAGCTGCGGTAAAAGAGAATGCCGGCCCCGCTGATTTGGTGCAACCGGGTCACATTTTCCCTTTACGAGCCAAAGATGGCGGCGTGTTGAATCGTGCTGGGCATACCGAAGCCTCGGTTGATTTGGCGCGTTTGGCGGGTTTTCAGTCGGCGGCTGTGATTGTCGAAATCCTCAACGAAGATGGCACCATGGCACGTCGCCCTGAGTTGGAACTGTTTGCAGAAAAGCATGATTTGAAAATAGGCACCATTGCGGACTTAATTGAGTACCGCATTCATCATGAAACCACCATCATGAAAGAGAGCCGCTGTACGTTGCCAACCCAGTACGGTGATTTTGAACTGAGCCTTTATCGCGACACCATTGATAACCAGCGTCATGTTGCCTTGGTAAAAGGCGACATTGGTGAAGAAACCTTAGTGCGAGTGCATTTGGGCGATCCGCTACGGGATCTGCTTGGTGCTTCGCATCAAGGGCAAAGCACTTGGCCGATTGAGCAAGCCATGGCCAAAATTGCCGATGAAGGTGGCGTTTTGGTGCTGCTTGGTCGAGAACACCAAGAGCAGTACATGCTTGAGCAGATCCAGCAATTGGCTGAACGTCAGCAAACGCAGAAAATTGGTCAGCGTCCCGCTTTTGAAGCGCCTCGTACGGTTGGGGTAGGCTCGCAGATCTTAGCCGATCTTGGGGTTACCAAAATGCGCCTACTGTCGAGCCAAAAACGCTACCATTCGCTAGCAGGTTTTGGGCTTGAAGTGGTCGAATACATTCATCAATAGTGTGCAACAAAGCGCGAACGTGAGCTTAAACGCTTGGTGCTAAACAGGTGCGCGTATTTACTGGTGGTTGTGTTATGATGCCGCCACTTTTTAGCCCTTAGGGGCGTTAAGATAAAAATGGAAACGAACATGAAGGTTATCGAAGGTAATATCGAGGCCAAAGGCGCCAAAATCGCCTTGGTGGTATCTCGTTTTAACAGCTTTATTGTAGACAGCCTGCTAGAAGGGGCAATCGATACCCTAAAGCGTTTTGGCCAAGTGAACGATGAAGACATCACTGTTGTGCGGGTACCCGGTGCCTTCGAACTGCCATTGGCGGCTCGCCGTCTGGCAGCGAAAGGTGAATATGATGCCATCGTTGCACTGGGTGCAGTGATCCGCGGTGGTACGCCACACTTCGACTTTGTCGCCGGTGAGTGTAACAAAGGATTGGCTCAAGTGATGTTGGAGTTTGATACTCCAGTTTCTTTTGGGGTGCTTACGGTAGATACCATTGAACAAGCCATCGAGCGCGCCGGTACCAAAGCGGGTAACAAAGGTGGCGAAGCTGCCTTAGGTGCGCTAGAGATGGTGAATGTCTTAAACCAGTTGGCCGATTAAGGCCTGATTGGAGAGTTGTGTGAAGCCTTCCGAGCGTCGTAAAGCCCGCCAATTGGCGGTACAGGCCCTTTACTCCTGGCAGATGAGTGGCAATGCCATTGCCGATGTAGAGCATCAGTTCCTTAGTGAACAAGACACCAGCGGCGCTGATGTTGCTTATTTCCGTGCGTTGCTGTCTGGCGTTGCCAGCCAAGCGAGCCATCTGGATACTAAGCTCAAACCGAACCTTGCCCGTTTAGTGGAAGAGGTGGATCAGTTGGAGTTAGCTATCTTGCGTCTTGCCGCATACGAGCTGATGTATCAAGGCGATGTGCCATATAAAGTGGCCATTAACGAAGCCATTGAGTTAGCTAAAATGTTTGGTGCAGAAGAGAGCCATAAATTTATCAACGGTGTGTTGGATAAATTGGCAATTTCGCTGAACCGCAGCGCTAATAACGCAAAATAATATTGGTTGGAGCTTGCTGCAGTTTTGCAACGCAGCTACCCCAAATGGAGCCCCGGTCACATCTTGCGATGTGGCCGTTTTATTATGACTTCAATACAAACTCAGTTAGATGAATTTGGTTTAATCGAGCGTTTTTTTACGCATCGGCGTCCGCGTAAAGATGTGATCCTTGGGGTGGGTGATGACAGTGCCATCCTCTCGGTTCCCGACGGTCGGCAATTGTTGATTACCACCGATACATTGGTTAGCGGCACGCATTTTTTTGCGGATACTGATCCTCGGTTATTGGCGTTTAAATCGGTGGCGGTGAATTTAAGCGATTTGGCAGCCATGGGCGGAGAGCCGGCTTGGATGACCTTAGCCATTACCTTGCCGGAAGTGGATACCCAGTGGCTGAGTTTGTTTGCCGATGGCTTGCAATCGGTCTGTGATTATTATGGGGTTGCGTTGGTGGGGGGCGATACGACGCGCGGGCCGCTAAGCATCACCATTACCATGCACGGCACCGTACCTAGCGGCCGAGCGTTGCGTCGGGATGGCGCGAAAGTGGGTGATTGGATCTACGTGACGGGCAATTTAGGTAGCAGTGCTGCTGGGCTTTATGCGCTTCAACGTCAATTAGGTCATGAGTGGCGCGCATTTATTGAGCATCATTTGTCGCCAAAACCGCGCCTTGCGGCAGGAATCGCCCTAAGGGGGTTGGCTTCATCTGCATTGGACTTATCTGATGGCTTGGCATCTGATTTAGGCCACATATTACAAGCCTCAAAAGTTGGCGCTGTTATTGATTTAGATAAGCTGCCGATTTGCCCTGAATTACAGACCTTAGTTGGACAAGAGCAGGCGTTGCAGTTGGCACTGGGTGGCGGCGAAGATTACGAGCTGCTGTTTACGGTACCCGATTGTCATAAGTCGGCCATTACCACAGCGCTGAGTGAGATCAGTGGGGCGGCGGTATGCGTTGGCCAAATTGTTTCGGGTAATCAAATTGGTTATCGGCGTGATGGGCTAATCGTGCCGATGCAGGTGGCGGGCTTTAATCATTTTCATGGCCCCAATAACGACAACGAATAAGGATGTGACTATGGCATTAACGGGGATTCGCCTTAAAAACCCAGTGCATTTTTTGGCGTTAGGTTGTGGTTTAGGGCTTGCGCCTAAAGCGCCGGGTACCTTTGGAACATTAGCAGCTCTGCCATTATTTTATCTGCTGCAAAGCCTTGCTTTAATCCATTACCTTATTGTAGTAGCCGTGCTGTTTGTCGTGGGGATCTATTTATGCGAACGCACCGCGCGCGATATGGGCGAACACGATCATCCTGCCATTGTTTGGGATGAAGTGGTTGGTATGCTGATCACTATGGCGGCGTTGCCTGCAGGCTGGATCTGGTGGCTTGTGGCGTTTGTTGCATTTCGCTTGTTTGATATTGTGAAGCCTTGGCCAATTCGCTTGCTGGACAAACACGTGCATGGCGGTTTTGGGATCATGATTGATGATGTATTAGCGGGGCTGTTTGCTTTGGCGGTGGTCCAAGGCTGCGCTTGGTGGTTTTAATCGTCTGGCACTCACGCTCGAAGCTAACTAAGAATAAAAGAGGGCATTGCCCTCTTTTATTCTTAGTTAGCTTAATTGGCGTGGTGATTTGTTCGTGCGATTAAAATTGGTAGCTTAAGCGCGCGTAATAAAAGCCACCGTTAATGCCAATTGGAGCCGTAGTCGGGTATTGCGAACCTACTATGGTTTGCCACGGATTTTCATCGGGGCGTTCATCCAATAAGTTTTGAGCGCCAATGGTGGCGGTAATGTGTGTATTAATGCCATAGCTCAACTCAAGATCAACCGTAACTTCATCGCTGCCCTCAATGGGCAAGCCGCCATCTTCAACGTGTGCTTCGTAATACTCCCCGTAATAATTGACGCGCAGTAGCGTATTAAGCTCGCCTAATTGGTTGCTAAAACTGAGACTACCCTTATGAGCTGGTAGGTTATCTTCTAATTGCCGTATCTTTGTTTCATTAATATTTTCAGGGTTATAGCTATCAACTTGAGTATCGTTCCAGCCATAAGCTAAGGCGATATTGATGTCACCGAGTGAACCAGCATCCAAAGGATAGCTGGCAACGACGTCGACGCCTTGTGTTGTGGTATCAAAGTCGTTGGTGAAATAGGTGACGGTGCTAAAGCTGGCAGCGTCTTGATAGCCATCGGCGATCAGCTGCGCTTTATCCTCATCAGTCAGGGTGATCGGCGAGGTTTGGCTGAGGCGGTCTTCGACCACAATGTTATAGTAATCGATGGTGAGATTCAGGTTATTGTGGTTGAGTACCGTTCCTACACTAAAGCTCTTTGATTTTTCCGGCTGCAGCGCTTTACCACCGGTTTGCAAGGAGATGGGATGGGTTGGAGGTAAGGTGGCTCTGTCCACTAAGGTGCCGCCTTCGCCAAAGCTGGTAGAGACGTTACGTACGTTTTCTTGGCCAACCGTGGGGGCACGGAAACCGGTATTGTAGGCGCCACGTAAGGCCAGATCATCGGTGAGTCGCCATAACGCTGAAAACTTATAGTTGGTGGTGGAACCAAAGGTTTGGTAATCCTCAAAGCGAATGGCAGCGTCAGCAAACAACGCATCGGTTAAGTAGCCACCAATTTGGGCGTATACAGCATAGTTTTCTCGGCTATTAGCGCCTTGTGCTTCGGGCTGAAACCCTGGAAATCCATTAGAACCACTGCTAAATCCTTGTGATGCTAAAGCCCCAATTTCATAAGAGGCGGGATCGCCAGCGTAGACTTCAAAGGTTTCCTTGCGATATTCGGCGCCAAAGGCGAGATCAAAGTCGGTAAAAGCATAACCATAATCGGCGTTTAAACCGCGCTCAATCTGGGTATAGCCACCAGGACTGAAACTTATTGGTGTATTGGGGCCTAAAGAGGCATTGACGGTGTTATTGATGAAAAATTCAATTTCATTGCGCCCCAAACCGGCGCTGTAGTTATAGCTTAGGCCGTTGGCGTATTCGCCTTCTACGCCAACATTTAGCGATAGATCAAGCACATGGCCACCAAAGCTTGGGGTGAAACCGCCGGGAAACAGCTCATTAAACACAAAACAATTAGCATCGGCGATGGCTTCATCAACGGTCAGTTCGCCACAGTTACCACTTAGATCCGTGGTGAGATCGCCGATGAGTGGGTTGCCATCGCCATCTGCGAAAACACCGACTCGAGTTTCAGGGTTACGAAAGAAAAATCCCCCTTCTGCGGTACGTTCTGCCCAGTTGCCAAACAGATAAGCATGGCTGTTATTACTGAGATCCAGCCCTGCATTAACAAAAGTTTTCCAATCGTCATGTACTTCAGGGCTGCCCCAGATCTGAGCGGGCGTAGCAACCGCATCATTACCGTCGGCAATTAAGGCTTCAGCGTCAGCTCGTTGCACACTGCGACTGGTTGGTTCGGCAGTTTTATATTCGGTGGAAACATTCAGAAAACCATATTCCGTTAAAGGCATACCCCAGTTCGCCGCAATATTTACGGTGTCGCCATCTCCTTCGTAATATTCACCATAGCGGGCTTGAATAGTACCGCCCTCGGCATCGTCTTTGAGTGTGAAATTAATGACACCCGCAATGGCATCGGAACCATAGATGGCCGCTGCACCATCTCGTAGTACTTCCACATTTTTTAGGGCAATGGTTGGGATAGTTGAAACATCAACTGCTTGAGCGCCATCTGCAATACCACCACCTAAAAAGGTAATAACGGCAGAGCGGTGACGCCGCTTGCCATTAACTAAGATTAACGTGGAGTCTGGAGAGAGTCCGCGGAGATTTGCAGGGCGCACCAATGTTGCGGCATCACTGATGGGTTGATCGTTCACATTGTAGGAGGGAACCACCTTGGAGAGCATGCTGTCCATATCCGTACCGCCTTGGCGATCGAACTCTTCGGCGTCGATGATGTCGATAGGCACTGGCGAGTCATCGACGCTACGTGGTGCCACGCGGCTGCCAGTGATGGCAATGCGCTCCACATTACTGTTGGTGATATTGGCTTGGGGATTTTCTTCGGCAATTACGGGCATGGAGATCCCATACAGTGCGCTGGTTATTGCCAACGTGAGTGCTGTTGGTTTGATTTGATTCATCATTATCGCTCCTTGATCCGCGAATAAGGGGAGACTCCGCGTGTTCGGCAGCGGCTTCTTTGCCGCTGATGAGTTCAAATCTGCCGAAATTGTAACCTGTAAACAAGTTACTGATTAATAAGTTTAAAAAAGATGCAACTGGGTTGACAGCCTCATTTGGCGCCAGAATCGTGATTGCGAGACTAACGGTGTGTTAGATAAGTGGTTTTGACCTTGCTTTTAAAGTTTTTACCCATAAAAGGCTGCGCTAAGGCTGGCGACAATGGGGCCGTTACTGGCGTTCAGTATTTATGACGGCAAAAGCAAATGTTAATGAAATGATGATTGATGGTGTTATCGCATTGGTGTTGGCTTAATATTTTCACAATCCATTTTTGAAGCATAACATCATGTTGTTAAAGGTTTTTTGTTTTACTGCCAGTGTGTTCAATAAATTCAAATGCAACATTTAATAAACATTTGATTGAACTGAATTTAAAATGCGCTACAATCCACCTGTCGTTGAGAGCATGAGTTATTGATTCATCTACATCGGATTTGTGGTGAATGCATTGATTTCAAGGACGAACTAGGACCCTCTTCAGGATGAAGAATGTTCGGTCGCAGGATGTGACCGTGGTAAGGACACCAGTACGTTGAACGCCATTGTCATCAAGGATTGATATGGAATATCAAGATGACTTCACCAAGGAGTGGTGATTGCAGGACGCAGGCGGGAGTACAAGGAAGCTGAAGGATCAGCAAAAGGAAGCTGCAAGGAGCAATCGTACGCAAGGATGACGCAGGATGCGCTAATTCAACATTGGATTGTTGACGTAATGTTCCACCCAAACCGCAACAGCCTTGCTGTTGCGGTTTTTACATGGATGTCGAAAAGGTGTTGCTGATAGGCTCGCCTCGTTAGCGTGGTGAGCCGCCTTTGGGGATGTTGCAGCACCCTGAGCCAATGCGTCCTTGCACTGTTGGTGCTTGCTGCCACTCAGGTTCTGGATACAGCGGCATTTGGGTGTCTTGCAAACGATGACCGCTAAAAATAAGCGTTGCCTGTAACGTGTTTAGTCCATCAGTACTAAATTCCAACTGATAACGCGTGCGCCAGCCCAACCCTCCATGGGCAATCTTGCCGATACGAGAATGAACACGGGCGATATTGAGCAATTGCAGGCGGCGTTGTTGACAAAGTTGTTGGGCGGCAATAGCGGCGGCTTCAGAGATCTGGCGGAGCTGCCAAAATAACATTGCGGCTAACCCGCAGGCCAAAAGCAGTACTAAATCAAATAAATTAAGCATGCAAACCTTCGGTTTTCATCTGATTCATTAATTGATGGATGGCTGAGGTTAATGCTGGCGAACATTGTGGGTTGCGTAATTCTGCCAGCACCCATACGCGAGTATGTGGCTGTGCGACCAAATCCAAATACAATTGATTAAATAACATACCTGGGTGTTGCGCCAATTGATCAAGATAAAGAGGGATGTTGGTGTGATCCAGCCCTAACCATAAACGTGCGGCAATGATGATTAACGCATCTTGGCTTAAAGGCTGTTGCAATTGAGTGGTTAAGGCGGGAGTCAGCCATTGAGGGCTGCCAGCTAGCCCGCGCAGAAGAGTCAGTTTATTGAGTTCATCGCTTTCTTGCTGTAGTCGTTGCAATAACGCTTGAGAGATTACATCGGCTAACTGAAAATGCTCAAAAATTGAAAGCATCGGCAATAACGCTTCGTGCGGTAATTGTGCGATGGCGTAAGCCAGTTGTCTGCTGTGGGTGGGATCAAGCCGCGCGGCGTAGTCTGCCACTCCTTGCAAACCGATGGTTTGCCACTGTTGCCAATGACGCTGGCCACTGAAATATTCTTGGGCTGCCTCATAATAAACGCTGGCCGGTTGGGCTAAGGCTAAACGGACATTGGCATGAAATACTGCCATTTTCTCTTCACTTGGGCTGAAGATAAAGGGGTTGCTGGCCCAGCGTTGCTGTTGCGTCATATTAACGGTGGGATCTTGCCCGAGCGCTTCAACGATGGTTTGTAAAAACTGGTTGCGAGCGGCAGGATTTATCAGCCCTTGCTCATCCAATGGCCACTTTAAGAACCAAACGTAATGCTGCATGGCCACGTTGGGATCCCAAAATAAAATGCCCAGCCATGCATAACCTGCACGTGGGTAAGGGTAGGGCGTGAGGCCTTGTTCAAACTGTTGGAATTGCTCTGAACTCAGTGGCACAACCCGACGGCTTAAATCAAACACGCGAAATTGGGTTCCAGCACGGTTAAGAAACTGTTCTAAGGTAGTGATGCTGCTCATAACGATTTGGCTAAAGGGCGATGCGCCATTATAGCAAGCTCACGCGAAAGCGCATTGATTCGCTTTTTAGCCTAGGAGCGCAGTATTATCGCGCCTTTATAATGATGAGCCGTTGTGATGGTGCAATCTCAATCTACCCAAGTGAT
>JAWXTX010000013.1:0-40680 GCA_044433165.1 Ferrimonas sp.
CGGGTATGGAAAACGGCTTTAATCTCACCATGATTGCGCCAAACAACCGCTATATCAACGACCACAACATTGCCCAGTCCGTCGCATCCATGCTGGCGCGCATCGGCATTAAAGTGGACTTAAGAACCATGCCAAAAGCGCAATACTGGCAAGAGTTTGATATGTGTGCGGCTGACATGCAGATGCTTGGCTGGCACTCAGATACCGAAGACAGCGCCAACTCGTTGGAATTCTTGCTGATGACTCGCAACGCCGAAACCGGCGCGGGTCAATACAACTGCTCGTACTCTAACCCTGAGTTAGACAAACTGGTGGTGGCTGCCAATAAAGAAACCAATCCAACCGCGCGCGCAACCCTGCTGCAGCAAGCTGAGCGTCTGGCTTATGAAGATGCCGCGTTTGCGTCAACGCACTTCCAAAACTTGGCTTGGGGAGCGCGCAGCAACGTTGATTTAGAGCCCATCGTAAATGCCATGGACATGCCGTTCTACGGTGATTTGGTGGTGAATAAGTAAGCCATTCACTTGCAGCGCGTCATCTTGGACGCTGCAATGCACTACCTAGGCGCGCCGTTCAAGTAACTGCGCGCCCCATTTTTAGCTAAACGGATCGTTCGTTATGTTCACATTCCTTCTCCGTCGATTGGTGCAAGCCATCGGCGTTATGCTTATCATCTCGATCATCGCTTTTGCGATCCAAGATAATCTTGGCGACCCACTACGCGAGATGGTTGGTCAATCGGTATCGGAAGCTGAACGCCAAGCTCTGCGTGACCAAATGGGGCTTAATGATCCTTTTTTGGTGCAATATGGCCGCTTCTTAACGAATGCCGTACAAGGCGATTTGGGCCAATCTTATTTCTTTAAACGCTCAGCCCTAGCCGTGATTGGCGACAAAATGGTCGCCACCTTAGAGCTGGTCTTTGGGGCTCTGCTGATCATCATCCTGTTTTCGGTACCGGCTGGGGTATACAGCGCTATTAAGCCACGCAGTTGGCTGAGTAAAGCAATTATGGGGATCTCCACCATTGGGATCTCGGTGCCGGTATTCCTGACCGCCATTTTATTAATGTATGTGTTTTCCATCGAATTGGGCTGGCTGCCCTCTTATGGCCGCGGCCCCACCACAAGCCCATTAGGGTGGGATTCGGGGTTCTTTACGCTTGCGGGCTTATCGCACTTAATTCTGCCGTCCATTGCTTTGGCGTCCATTATGCTGCCGCTGTTTATTCGGATGATCCGCGCCGAAATGGTTGAAGCGCTGCAAAGCGAATACGTTAAGTTCGCCCAAGCCAAAGGCTTACCACGGCGACAAGTGTGGTTTCGCCATGCCTTAAAAAACACCATGTTGCCGGTATTAACCGTAGGTGGCGTACAAATTGGCACCATGGTGGCTTACACCATTTTAACGGAAAGCGTTTTCCAATGGCCGGGCATGGGCTCCATGTTCTTAGAAGCCATCACTCGGGTGGATACACCATTAATTGTGGCTTATGTCATTGTCGTTGGCCTCGTTTTCGTGATCACCAATACTGTGGTTGATCTGCTGTACGGCTTAATTAACCCCACCGTTAACATCACAGGGAAGCAAGCATAATGAGCAGTACAACTCTTGCCTCTGAGGCTAAAGTGTCGTTGTGGCAACGCCTCAAACAATCGGATCTGTTCTTTCTATTTTGGCGCGATAAAGTGGCTGTTGGCGCAGCCTCCATTTTATTAATGCTCACCCTAGCCGCGATTTTTGCGCCCATGCTCGCCACCCAAAATCCCTATGATTTGGCGATGCTGGATATTATGGACTCTGAGTACCCGCCCGCGTGGGATGAACTGGGCGATCCGCGCTTTTTATTGGGCACCGATAACCAAGGTCGCGACATCTGGTCGGCCATTTTATATGGCTCTCGCGTATCGCTGTTGATCGGTTTTGGCGCGGTGGCGCTGCAATCGTTACTGGGGATCGTCATCGGTCTTAGCGCAGGCTATTTTGGTGGCCGAATTGACAGCTTGTTGATGCGCGCAGCCGACATTCAGCTGTCGTTCTCCACGTTGATGATCGCCATCATTATCTCCGCCATTGTTAAGGCCACCTTAGGCTCCGAGCTGTATAGCCAGTACGCCATTTTCATGCTGATATTAATCATCGGGATCTCCGAGTGGCCGCAATACGCCAGAACGGTGCGAGCCTCAGTATTGGCAGAAAAACAAAAAGAATATGTGGATGCTGCTCGGGTCATGGGGTTCAATTCCATGCGCATTATGTTCCGCCACATTTTGCCAAACAGCATGACCCCCATTTTGGTGATCTCCACCGTCCAAATCGCCAATGCCATCATGAGTGAAGCGGCATTGTCGTTTTTAGGTCTGGGCATGCCTGTGACGGAGCCATCGTTAGGCAGCTTAATCGCAACCGGCTTTAACTACATTTTCTCTGGCTCTTGGTGGATCTCGGCCTTCCCAGGGTTAGTGCTGGTAACGCTGGTGTTGGTTATTAACCTGTTGGGTGATTGGCTGCGTGATGCCTTTAACCCCAAACTTTATAAAGGGCTCTAACACCAGCCTTCTGTCTTAGTCCCCCCTGCATAAAAAATCGAGCGCATGAGCGCTCGGTTTTTTATGGGCGGTTAACCACACCGGTCAAACTGGGTTTTATCGCAGCTGTTAACTACCCCCGCCAGTACCGCCGGTGCTGCCCGTTCCTCCCGTGCTGCCTGTTGGGCCACACACACTTAAATCAAAACTTAAGGTGAGTGAGGCCGCCGCATCATCAATGGTTACACTGGAATTGGTGCTTACTGAACCAAGATCTTCCGTCACTAAGTAGCCGTAAACATCATAGGTGCCATTTTCAAGCTCCAGCACACCAGCCTCATCCGGATTGGGGATCACCGTACCTAAATAGGCAAAAGGCGAGCTGGAATAGACGTAAGCGACCCCAGCTTGAGCGGTGGTGGTGTCGCTGTCACTACAAATGCTTTCCAATGAAATGGATAGCTCATTTAAGGTAACGCTGGAGCTGTCCAAAGTAATGGTGGCTCCATCCAGCTCACAGAAGGTCACGTCACTTAAGGTGCTGTCGGTTACCGTAACACTGGTGCCATTAGCCAAACTCACGCTGCTGATAAGATCCGTGCCACCACTGCTTTCCACCGTAAAGGTGCCGCTGTTTTCTGCCGGTAAGCTGTAAAAAGTATGCTCAGTAATGGTTGATATCACTTGTTTTTGCAACCAACCACCGCCATCACGCACAAAGCTCACCGTCGGGTTGTAGTTGGTTAAACCGCTGCTGTCGTTAAAGGTAATGGTGGCATCACAGCGGGTGCCGATGTAATCCAAATTGTAATAGGAGAGGTGATCGGTGGTGGCGGTAACCGTGTAGGTGTCCGTGCTGCTATCTAAAGTACCGACGCTGGCATCGCCTTCCGCTGTCCACAAGCCCGTACTGGATGAGTAAGACCACAGCGGAATGGTTTCACCCGCTGAGATGGCCGCATCCGTGTCTGGATTAATGGTATCGGATGACACGGTGAACGTGAGGGTGACATCTTCAGAGAAACTCGAAACAGTGGTACCACTTTCGTCCGTCAGCACAATGCCAACAAAGCCACCAGAGATAAACACGGCATCGGCATAAGAGCTGTCCACATCGCCACTGCTGTTGAGAATGCTGGTGGGCGCGAATCCGCCGGGAAACGCTTCTAATGCCGACGGATCGGCATCCGAACCGTTAGGCTCATTGGAAAAATACACCAAATTGGCGGTGATGGTGCCCGTTAAGGTGGTGCCATCGGCATCCAGTAAACTGGTACCACTGGGGATCTCTATCTGAGCGGAACCGTTGGCCACCTCATCAAAGTTATCGCTGGTTGAGGCAGGAATGGCCGTCACAATGGTTACCGCTTCGGTGGTGAGCCCAGAACTGTCAATGGTAAAGGTGTCTGCAACGGTGGTGATCCCAAGATCGGTCGTGGTCGGGCTGTATGGCGTCATGTAGATGGTTACCGCTGGGCTGGCTTCCCCATCCTCGACATCGGACTCAGCAGGAAACACCAGCACTGCGCCGTTACCAAAATAATCGGTTGCCGTTGCCGTCAGCGTTATCTCAAATTCGTTAATGCTGCTATCTGCACTGCGATTGAGCAGGACGGTACCGGTGCTGGTGACATAGCTGTCATCTTCCAGATCCGCCCCCGCTAAAAACAACTCATCGGCCTGCCCACCACTAAGGGTAAAGGTGATGTCCGTATCGTCCAGCAAAGTGCCATCAATACCAACAAACAACACCGTCACCGGATTGGTAAATTCCGTTGCAGTTGGTTGGATATCGCCACCATCAACAAATCGAACCGACTCTGAACAACCCGCCATAATGCTTGCTGCCAAGATCGAGACCACGGGTGCAGCTTGCCGCACAAGGGGTTTCCTAATCATTCGCAAATCCTCTTTGTCCTGCTCACCATTGCCGTCAATCACAAAATGTGCGCTTCATCTGTACTTCGCCCACCATCTAACGACGCCAAGCTCATGCACAACCGTCAGCAAACACCCCGCGAAAACGCCACCTTGCAGTGCAACCCGAACTGCACCTCAAGGTGGCACTACCTCACGCCACAAAGTGGTGTAACCGTTACGGCAACAATATTTATAAACCAACAATTCAAGCCCGTATTTCCAGCACAAATTGCTACAAATGCCACATTTGACCTCAACAACATAGTTGGCAAACTTTGGTTCTAGCAAATTCAATAGCGGCAGAACTGGGTGCCTTTCCCCCTTTAATGCCAATAATTAGCTGGCATATTTCCCCCCTAAAAACAAAAAAGCGCCGCAATATGCGACGCTTAAATAAAATTGAAGGCGATAAATTACAGCGGATGCGCCGACTGCATTTTATTCGCTAATGCCAACCAATGACGGAACTCAACATCATAGCCGCATTCTAATTTTTGTTGGTTGTGTGCCACCGCCACAATTTCCGCCGCCGGCGTTAACTCCGGCTCGGTATTGAAGGTGATCAAATCATACGAGCTTGGTTGCAAAATGGCGGTTAAGCGCGCCAACAACTGTGGGCATTCTTGTGGAATATTAATGTCCGTTTCAAAGCTCACATAAGAGGTATCTTCCTGCGGCGTAATGTGCATGGTGATGTACTGATCACCCTTGATGCCATTCATGGAATAACCGTAAGGTTCAAACAGATAACCATCAATTTCAAAACCTGGGAACAGCGTTTCTAATTGCAACAAAGCGGCGATGCCAGCCACGCTTTGGTTGTCGCTACGCAAGTATTCAGCAGCGGGGCCATCAATGTGATACATCAACAATTCAGTGGTGATGTCATCGGCTTGTGGCTGATACGGTTTGTCCAGATGCCAAATGTAGTTATGGTGGCCATCCAAGCGCCCTAGGCGATAAGCCTTACCCGCCATTAACTGATTTAAGCGCGCCAAATCCTGATCGAAACTGGATTTTTGCAGATGTGATTGGTATTCATTTTTACGTTGGAAGCTGGCCATGGTGATCGCCGCGTGCCCTACGTGATTGACAAAATACTCCACCGAATCAACGAGGGTGATCACCCCACAGGTGATCATTAACATCCGGTCATCCCATACAAACAAGCTGGACTCAGACAACAAATATGCGTCCATCTTATCGTTATGCAACTCAGATAAAATCGTTGCATTGCAACGGCTTACTAATTCTGCCCAAAAGCTTTTAGGCAAGCCTCGCAAACTGGGTGTATCGCTACTAACAACGATCTCTACCTTTTTCTCTGAGCCTTCAAAAAACACGGCCTCGCCCTCTCTTAAATGTGTCTTAATCAATATTGGCGGCTATTTTAATCATACTTATTCTAAAGTCAGCATAATTCTATGCATCTTGAAGGGACAACATAAGTGGTTAAAAGCACTTGCAATTGTGATAATAAAAGGTATAAACCACCACAATTATACAACCCTGCGCATCGCTTATCTAACGGCGTAGCGCCAACCTTGGGAGACCCAGCGCATGCTGAAAGGTGATACCTATTTCGAAACATTGCATAACGCCTATGGCCAGCAATTTACCATCGATAAAGTGCTGTTTGAGAGCCGCACAGATCACCAACATCTGATCATCTTTGATAACGCAAAATTTGGCCGTGTAATGGCGCTGGATGGTGTTATCCAAACTACTGAAAAAGATGAATTTATCTACCACGAAATGCTGACTCACGTGCCAATTTTGGCCCACGGCAGCGCCAAGCGTGTATTGATCATCGGTGGTGGTGATGGCGGCATTTTGCGTGAAGTATTACGTCACCAAAGCATCGAACACGTAACCATGGTTGAGATCGACGAGTCTGTGGTAGAGATGTGCAAAACTTACCTGCCAAACCACAGCGCTGGCGCGTTTGATGACGCCCGCACCAATCTGGTGATCTGCGACGGTCGTGACTTTGTGATCAACAGCACCGATAAGTTTGATGTGATCATCTCTGACTCCACCGATCCTATCGGCCCAGGTGAAGCGTTATTCACCAGCGCCTTCTATGAAGGTTGCGCCAAGTGTCTGAACGAAGGTGGCATTTTGGTAACCCAAAATGGCGTATGCTTCATGCAGTTAGACGAAGTAACCACCACCGAATCACGTCTGTCGCCGTACTTTGCGGATCGCACTTTCTACCGTGCAGCAGTACCCACCTACATTGGTGGCGATATGACGTTTGCTTGGGCTTCTGACAGCGCCGCAGTACGCCAACACAGTATTGAGGTTATCCGTGAGCGCTTTGCTGCAGCAAACATCCAAACCCGCTGGTACACCCCAGAGCTACACGTAGGCAGTTTCGCTCTGCCTCAATACGTACTGGACGCTCTCGCCCAGTAAACGGTTGTTGTTTTCAGTGCCTCTATTCAGAGGCACTGTGGAGATCCCTTGATGTCGCAAAATTGGACAATCAACGACGCCCTGTCGACCTATAACATTCCCTACTGGAGCAACGGCTACTTCACCATTAATCAACATGGTCACGTCGCTGCTACCCCTACTGCAACCCACCAACAAATCGACTTGCATCAACTCGCTGAGCAACTGCAAGACAATGGCATGACCTTGCCAGTATTGGTGCGTTTTCCGGATATTTTGCGCCAGCAAGTGCATACCCTATGTAGCCGCTTTAACGATGCCATTGATGCATACGGTTACGATGGCCACTATTTGGCGGTTTATCCTATTAAGGTGAACCAACAGCGCCAAGTCGTTGAAGGGTTACTTTCAAGCCAAGAAAATTTGGAACGTAAGCAGCTGGGCCTAGAAGCAGGCAGTAAACCGGAATTATTGGCGGTATTGGCGTTAGCGGCTCAAGGCAGCTCTGTGATTGTTTGTAACGGTTATAAAGACCGTGAATACGTGCGCTTGGCTTTAATTGGTGAAAAGCTCGGCCACAAAGTATTTATCGTGCTAGAAAAAGCCTCTGAGCTTGAGCTGGTACTGCAAGAAGCCAAAAACCTCGGTGTGAACCCACGCCTTGGGGTGCGCGCCCGTTTAGCCTCTTCCGGCAAAGGAAACTGGCAAAGCAGTGGCGGCGTAAAATCAAAATTTGGCCTAAAGACCCACCAAATATTACAAGTAATCGACACCCTGCAAGAACTGAAAATGCTCGATTGCCTGCAATTATTGCATTTCCACTTAGGCTCGCAGCTGGCCAACATTCGAGACGTGCAAAGTGGCCTAAAAGAAGCCGGTCGCTTTTACGCAGAATTGTGCCATCTCGGCGCGCAAGTCGATTACTTAGATGTGGGCGGCGGCTTAGCCGTCGACTACGAAGGCACCCGTAGCCAATCGGCCTGCTCAGCCAACTACTCGATGCTTGAATACGCTAACAACGTAGTGTGGGTGCTGGGCGACATCTGTCGCGAACACAACTTACCGATGCCAAACCTGATTTCGGAATCCGGCCGCGCCATGACGGCACACCACGCGGTATTGATCGCCGACGTCATCGGGGTTGAGCAACACCAACCGCAACAACTCGATCCACCCAGCGAAGACGATCCTATCTTGCTCAATAACCTCTGGCAAAGTTACCAAGATGCGCTGGCCAACCACGATGCCAGAGCAGTGGTTGAGCTATACCACGATGTGATGAGCGATCTCGCCGAAGTGAACACCATGTACACCTTCGGCACCCTAACCCTGCGTCAACGAGCTTGGGCCGAACAAGTGCACACCAACACGTGCCAGCTGATTGCCAAACAATTGAGTTTTAAAAACCGCGCTCATCGGCCCATTATTGATGATCTGAACGAACGCCTCGCCGATCGGCTGTTTGTTAATTTCTCGCTATTCCAATCCATGCCAGACGCCTGGGGCATCGACCAAGTATTCCCAGTACTGCCTTTGTCAGGCTTAGAGCGCAAGCCAGAGCGACGGGGCGTGATCTTGGATATTACCTGCGACAGTGACGGCACCATTGATCAATACGTCGATGGCCAAGGCATTGAAACCACCCTGCCGATCCCCGCTTATGAACCAGAAAACCCTTACCATATTGGGATCTTCATGGTGGGGGCTTATCAAGAAATTTTAGGCGATCTGCACAACTTATTTGGCGATACCGAGTCCATCGACATCAGCCTAGATGAGCAAGGCAAGGTGGTTTTTGGCGAGATCCAAAGCGGCGACAGCGTGCGTGACGTGCTCAATTACGTCAACATTAATGCCACCACCTTATTGGCGTCCTACAAACGGCTCGCCCAAAAACTGCCTAAAACCGAACGCATTGCCGTATTAGCGGAATTGGAACTGGGGTTAGGCGGCTATACCTATTTAGAGGATCTGGACGCATGAACCAAGCCAACTCACGCTGGCAAATGCCTGCGGAATGGGCCCATCACCGCGGCTGCTACATTGCTTGGCCGTGCCGCGATGAGATCTGGGCATTGGGCGTTCAAGCGGCCAAAGACGCATACGCCCAAGTAATTGATGCCATTGCTCAAGTAGAGCCTGTGACGCTTTTGGTGAACCCCGCCCAGCTGGCCGAAGCCCAGCGCTGGGTAACCCACCATAACGTCACCTTTATGGCGATGCCGCTGAACGACAGCTGGGCGCGCGACATCACCCCCTTATTCGTCCAACAAGGGCAAGCTCGTGGGGCCATCGATTTTGGCTTTAACGCCTGGGGCGAAAAATTCCACCCGTACGACAAAGACGCCGCCATGGGCGCGCAGCTGCTGGCCCACCTAAAACAGCAACGCCCAGACTTTCACGCGATGAGCCAAGCGTTGATTTTAGAAGGCGGCAGCATTCATGTGGATGGCCAAGGTACCCTGCTCACCACCGCAGAATGCTTGCTTCATCCCAAGCGCAATCCGCACCTCAGCCAAGCGCAAATTGAGCAACAGCTCATGGCCAGCCTTGGGGTAGACAAAGTGCTGTGGTTGCCCGATGGCTTATGGGGCGACGTGGATACCGATGGCCACATCGACAACATCGCCACCTTTACCCAGCCTGGGCGCATACTCACCATGACCACCGAGGATCAACGCGATCCAAACTACCGTCGTTATCAAGCCAACATCGACGCTCTGGCGGGTCAAACCGATGCTCAAGGACGGCTGCTGGAATGGGTAACCATCCCCCAACCGGAGCGTCCAATCATCAATGATGAACCGTTGGCGCTCAGCTACATTAACTATTATCTCGCCAACGATGCGGTGATCATCCCCGCCTTTGGCCAAGCCGACTATGATCGCGAAGCCGCAACCATCATTGCCGCTCAATTCCCTGAGCGTGAAGTCGTTGCCATTGATGCCTTGCCAATTCTGGCCGGTGGCGGTGGCATTCATTGCATCACCATGCAGGAACCCAATTAATGCGTAACGTGACGTTTGCTGCCACTCAGCTGGCATTAACTAACAACCTGTCTGAAAACTTAACTCGCGCCGAAGCCGCCGTTCGTCAAGCCGCGGCACAAGGTGCGCAAGTGATCCTGCTGCAAGAATTATTTGAATATGAATACTTCTGCAAAAAGCAAAAAGCCGCTTACCTAAAACTGGCGCACCCGTTGGCAAACCACCCGTGGATTGGCCAATTTCAAGCTCTGGCTAAAGAGCTGAATGTTGTGTTGCCCATCAGCTTTTTCGAGCGCGATGGCAACAGCTTCTTCAACTCGTTGGTTATGATAGATGCCGATGGCAGCCTAGGTGACGTCTATCGCAAAAGCCACATTCCAGATGGGCCGGGGTATTCAGAGAAGTTTTATTTCTCGCCAGGAGACACCGGTTTTAAAGTATGGGATACCCAATATGGCCGCTTTGGGGTTGCCATCTGCTGGGATCAATGGTTCCCAGAAGCCGCTCGCGCCATGGCACTTATGGGGGCAGAAGCATTGTTCTACCCCACGGCCATTGGCAGCGAGCCGCAAGATCCCACGTTGGACTCGCGCGATCATTGGCAACGCGTTATGCAAGGCCACAGCGCCGCGAACGTCGTACCGGTGATCGCCTCCAACCGAGTTGGGGTGGAATACGAAGATGAGATTGCCACCACCTTCTATGGCAGCAGCTTTATTACCGACGCCACCGGCGCCAAATTGGTGGAAGCCGATCGAAGCGAACAAACGGTTTTGGTGGCCACCATCGATCTGGATGCCGCAGCAGACGCCCGCCGCGCGTGGGGGTTATTCCGAGATCGTCGCCCAGAACTGTATGGGCCACTGAATCAACTCAGCCCTAACCGCGGTTAATGCGGCTTACCCCATAACGCCACCTGCTGTGTTATTGGCAGCAGGTGGCGTTATTTATCAGTCCAGCTCACACCCAGCAACCCACCCGTGCCAGCATCACTTGTTACATCACTGGCCAAAATGGCGGCGGTGAACGAAAAGACGGCTTATTCAAAGCGCTTTTATCTATCTCACTGAGCGCATGCTGATGCCCTAAACGGCGCTCCACCACTTCGCTAAAACGCCACAATGTCGGTTCACGTTCATCTTCAAACAACAATACCGAACAGGCTTGATGACGACGCTCTGGCCCCATGTACATGCTCGCCTCCTTGTTAAGGCAGCCAAACAATAACCCAATACAGTATAGCGCTGTCCCACCACTCACGTGATGGCATGGCAATGAATGCGCCATGCAAACGCTGTTGATCGCCAATGCGTCTCACGCCTCTCGGCATTACCAACCCAAACGCACTGAGGGTAGATGAGTGCGGTGCTAGGGTATGTCAACCAATGCGCGTTTCAGCATCAAGAAATAACAAGCCCAAGCAACGAACGCTTGGGCTTGATAAAAAAACGCGTGCTGGTGGCAATTAGAACTGGTAACTCAACGAGGCACCAATATAGCGCCCTGGCTGGCTGTATCGGTCAATTCCCAGTTGTTCCTCCGCCAAACCAGCGACATCATTCCAAAGCAAATAGCGTTTATCAAGCACATTAAACACACCCGCCCGTAATTGTAAATTATCCTCTAATTGATAATAGCCGGTGAGATCTACCACGCCATAACCACGGCTGGCATAAGCCATTTGTGGCACACCACTAAAGGCATCAAATAACGGCACAATGTCTGCTTGTTCTTTGCCTTGAGCCGCCACAAGCGCCAATTTTGCGCCCCAGCGGCTATCGGCAGAATGGTAACTTAATGCCGCCGTGCCATTTAATGGGGAAACGCTGTTAATAGGCAGCTCATCGGTTTGATTTTCCCCTTTGGCATAAGCAGCGGATAAATCCAAAGACAGGCCATCCCACCAAGCATCAAGCCACCACTGCAGGCTGACTTCAATCCCTTCAATCATCGCTTGGCCGATGTTTTCGTGTTGATACTCACCATAGGGGTAATCGGAGTTACTAAAACTGACGGTGGTCTCAATAAAATTGTTGTAATGGGTGCGGAACGCCACCAATTCGAATTGCCCTAAATGGCCGGAATAACGCAATCCCGCTTCGTAGGCATCGCTGTTTTCAGCCGCTAAATTGGGGTTTGCTAAACGGGCATACCCACGGCCACTGTCTTCGGCAAAATACAGCTCTTTCAGATCCGGTGAACGAAACCCTTGGGAAAATTGCCCAAAGAGCGACCATTGTTCAGACAGGGGATATACCACCCCTAATCGCCACGTCCAAGCATCGCTTTGATGATCATCAAAGACATCCGTCCCATTTTGATAATAGGCATCAATTTCAGGGGTTACTTGAGTATTGTCATAACGAAGAGCGGGGGTAATTCGCCATTGATGCCATTGAATTTGATCTTGTAAATAAAAGCCATACACCCGCTCCTGAGCTTTAGGGGCATAGCGTGAAATGACGGTAGGCGCACCACTAACATAACGAGTGGTATTCAAATTTTCCAACTCGGTCTGACTCACATCCCCACCCCATTCAAGCACATGATTGGCTTGAGCAAGCGTAAAGGATTTACGCAAATCGAGGGTAAATTGGCCGTGCTGCTCCCCATAATTACGATCCATCTGCCTCTCACCGGTATACACATACCAATTTTGAGTCGTTTGCTCCGATTCTGTTACCTGATAATCCAGCGACCAAACCAGCTCATCTAATAACGCGTGGGAAAGCTGCCATTGATGCTGCAAACTAAAACGATAACGACGCTCTTCATCATCTGCCTGCTGATCGGCATAGTTCACGCCTTCGGCATTGGCTTCACCGTCATTTAATGAGAGCAGCTCACTGTCAAACACGCGCTGGAAATATTCGCCAGTGAATCCCAACACATGCTGATCGCCGTGATACTGAAGCTTACTAAGCGCGTTAATTTGGTCAAAGTTCGCAGGATCAGCCACAGTCCTTAACGCCCCTTCTCCTTGTACAATACCTTTGGTTTGCAACTCATGGCCTTGACGCTGCGTGGCTAACAATAAGAGATGCCAAGCGTTATAACGGGACGCGAGGGCAGCGGTAATGCCCGTGCTTTGATCGCTCCCCATATAATCCACTTTAACCGCACCACCAAACTCTTTGCCAGCCGCTAAATAATCGATGGGATCTTTGGTGGTATAGGCAACTGTGCCAGCCAAGGAACCACTGCCAAACAGCACGGACGATGGGGTTTTGATTATCTCAATCTGTTTCAGGCTATCCACATCAATGTAATTACGAGAGGAACGCATAAATTGCGTACCTGAATCATACCCATTGGCTTGTTGTACCCCATCAACCATGATTAAGACGCGATTGCCTTCGATACCACGAATATTCACGTCTTGTAGACCAAAACGTCCAGATCCCGTTGTTTGAACGCCCGGTACATACCTCAATGCTTGTGCCAAATCATTACTGAGCTGTTCCGCTAACAGATCCTCCGTCAAGCTCACCACATCGGCAGCCACCGTACTGCCATCAAGCTGTTGATTGCGACTGGCTGAAACCACCATTTCTGGTAAATGAATTTGGTAACTTGGCGAGGCGGTTGGCACCGTCTCTTCTGCGGCCATAACCGCCGGATTGACGAACGCAAAAAGCGCGAGTGTGATTGCATTTGGGCGATTGATCATTATGACTTCCCTGTGAAAACATCTCGTAAGCGATAAGGCTGGCATAGTAGTAATGATTATCATTTAGATCAACGTATATAAGAGGGAAGCCATGGAATAAAGTAACATTAACCATGGAATTAGATTTAGACGATAAAAATCACCAACAAATAAATTAAAACATCAAATTGATGTTACGCAAAAAAAGAACAAAGGCGACTACTCAACTATAACTTTAAATACCAAGAAACTGTGCAAGAATAGAAAAGAACAACATCAATCACCAAATACTACAGCTTCAATGTGATACGTATCTTAATTGGACAAATACATATATCCACATCAATAAGAGTGAAATTAAGACGTGCGTAACTTGCTGATCTTAAATAATTAAAGATCAGCAAGCGCATTATATAAATATGGCCTTATGGCAAGACCACTAATTGTTGTGCCAAGGATTCCGCTGCATTCAATGCACTAGGGCCTAACCCCCCTAATAGCGCTTGTGGTGGCAAGTTAATCACCTGTTGATTTAAACCCGCAGGCGTAAACGCCAATAAAGGCAATGAGGTCATTAAAGCCGCCACTACTTCTTGCGCTAATGGTTCTGGATGATCGCCATCCATATTCGGCTTACTAACCAAAATTAAATCGGGTTTAATCGTTAATAACGTTTCCTCGCTGATTATTTTATAACCATCAAATTCGGCACCATTAACGCCACCGGCTAAGCTGATAATGCGATCCGCGGCCGTATTATGGCCGCCTAATTTGGGCGCTCTATCCCCACGTAAAAGCGCAAAAATAACAACCGGAGGCCGTTGTAGCTCAGCCCTTAAATTAGCAATTCGTTGCAGTTGTGTCTGTAATTGGACGCTAGCAGAACGATGATCACGCCCTAACAGAACCGCAATGGTACTTAGATTGTCCAATAATTGCTGAGGGCTGTTCGCCGCTGGCAAGATCTGAATAGGAACCCCCGCATCCTCAATTAATTTCAATGCGGTTGCTGGCCCCATCTCTTCGCTACCAAGGAGCAAGTCGGGTTGTTGCGCTAACAACCCTTCTGCCGATAAAGCCCGATGATAACCCAGCACCGCGATGCCTTTGGCATCATCTGGCACAACGCTGGTGCTATCCACCGCCACCAATTGCGGCTGGCCTCCTAATAACAGCACTAACTCCGTGATCCCAGCGCCAGCACTAACAACACGCTCCGCAGCATATAACGGCATTCCGAGCCATGTTAATGCCAATATAAAAAATACCAATTTCACTGTTGTTTTCTCCATAACAAGCTGAATTTGAGTAAAGGGGATTTACAACTCGCTCAACAACCTCCATAAATACTTCAGTCCATACCTCAACCGAGGTCTTCGGCATAAAATGCAGATCAAGCTTGGGTTAGCGGCAATCTATAACGTTTGATTTTGTCATTAAAATTAAAATTAACATTAACAATAAGATAGAAAATATCGTCGCCCTCGATTCATTGCAAAAGCGCATGATATTTAAAAAATATTGAACCGATTTCTAATTCGAGCAAGTGGCTCTACTGCCCCACACAAAAGCAACGGCTTTACCTCAGTTGCTGTTTGTTTCCACTACCAACGAAACACCGCAATTACCTTGCCATCGGTGATGCAGCCGACCACGTTAACCAATGCCATCAAGGTACCCTTGCAACAGCAACAATGCAAACAGGAATGATTTGCATTTGATCTTTAGTGCTTATTTTAGTTAGTCTAACTAGGAGCTTAACGTGGAATGAGGCGTATTAATAACGATGAGCGATACGATTACTTTCAGTCATTAGCCATTTCATGTTCATTGATGTTTTAATCAATTCGGCGAACTATTTTTAATATGAAATAAATAGCTTCCAGTAAAATGAAGATTTAACGAACGAGCGGTACGATGTGAAGTTTATTAAAGGAGATACATATGCAACCCACCATAAATTTATCTGATCGCTTGCTTCCTGAAATCGATGCTTTCAAACAAAACCAACAAACATTATTACTGGCATCAACAGATAAAACACACAAATCAAATGTAAGCTATGCGCCTTATGCTATCGAAAACAATCATTTTTATATTCTCATTAGCGATATCGCCAAGCATGGAAAAAATATAAAACACAATAAACAGTTATCCGTAATGATCATTGAAGATGAACATCATACGAATAATATCTATGCTCGAAAACGGTTAACCTTTGATGTAAAAGCAGAGCTTGTTTCACGAACCAGCGCCGAATTTATAATAGGATGCGATGCCTTAATTTCGCGCTTTGGCGACATCGCTATTCATTTACGCGACTTAGCGGATTTTAACCTCTATCGGCTTCGCCCTTATCAAGGGCTTTTTGTGAAAGGCTTCGGCCAAGCATTTACAATAACAGGCAGTGACTTAACGACGGTTGAATGGGCGCAAGGTGATGGCAAAGGGCATCAACGACAAGAAGCGCAATAAACACGTGTTTGAATGAAACATCAGCCATCGACTTAGGCAGACAAAAAACAATTCATTATATGCATTTGCGTGTGTTTCATACGGCCAGCTAGGCCAAAATAAAAAAGCCGCTAAACAGCGGCTTTTTTGATGCGCAAAGCACATGATTTGTCTGTGAACGGTTTTAAAATGGGATGTCGTCGTCGTCCCAGCCGTCGTCCAACTTAGGGCTGTTTATCGCCGCGGGCTGAGATTGCGGAGCCGGTGCCGATGGTGCGCTATTAAAAGAGTTACCTTGGCTTGACATGGGTGCCGCAGCAGGTGGCATTTGGTCATAGGCTGGGGCTGGGCGCGATTGATTTTGGTTATAGCCACCACCTTGCCCTTGACTACCTTGCCCTTGACCGCCTTGGTTATACGAAGGTGCCGCTTGGTTAAATCCACCTTGGGCAGCGTTATTATTACCCCAATTGCCTTGGTTATTTTGGTTGTTTTGCCCACCTTGGCTACCGCGTGAATCCAGCATTTGCATTTGATCAGCGACAATCTCAGTGGTGTAACGGTCGGTGCCGTTTTGATCCTGCCATTTGCGGGTTTGCAGCTTACCTTCCACGTAAACTTTGGAGCCCTTTTTCAGGTACTGACCGGCAATTTCACCCAGCTTGCGGAACATCACTACTGAGTGCCACTCAGTGCGTTCCTGTCGCTGCCCTTGCTGATCCGTCCAGGATTCTGAGGTTGCAATGCGAATATTTGCGACTGCATTACCGTTAGGCATGTAACGCATTTCTGGGTCTTGCCCTAAGTTACCCACCAAGATAACTTTGTTGATGCCGGCCATCATTCACTCCACGATTATCTGTCAATTCTAAGCCGCTCAATTTACCACATGCCAAAGGCTCTGCACACTTATTGCGGTTATTGCGATAATTGAAAAAAGCGCACTTTGGCGGTATTTTCATCTTGGTAAGCAAGCCCTTCACTTAACGAAGGACAACGCAGGTTCCGTGCTCGCAGGCGGTTGGGGCCACCATTAAAGTGGCCAACGTTCGCATCATACAGCGCCATTACCGCTCCCCACTGCGCCAATTCAAGCTGAGGCGCCAAACGCATCGCCGCGCGCCATAAGGTTTCATCGGCGCGCACGCTGCAATCGCTCAGAGCGGCCAGCTCTGGCGTCATATCCATCTTTGAGGGGGACACCATTGGCTCTTTCTGGGCTGGGCCGGAGACAACCGTCGGCAATACGGCAGTGGCGTGCGTGGGTATAGCAGAGACTGACACTTGTACTGGAGTATAGCTTGGCAGCATGGCCGTAGGCTGAGCACCATCAAGGGTCCCTTGCATGACATCCAGCGGAGCGTGAGCCGGCTCTGTTGCTAACGGTACAACAGGCACCACCTGCGCGAAGCCCTCATTCGGTGGCGTTAGCACAAAGCGCCCCAACGCATCATCCGTTACGTGTTCATTGCTACTAGCTAAAATAACGGCGCCCAGTTGCAAGGTTTCATAAATGGGCAATTGCAATGCAAATTCCCCATCCGCCATATAGCTCAATACTCTTGGCTGCGATTGAGCCGGTTGTTGTAAGAAAAAGCGTAAACTGCGCTTCTCTTGCGCTTGGCCAACCACGTTAAAATGAACGATGTTGTGGCCATTATCGGTGGAGATCCGATTGACGCTTAAATGTTCCACTGCGGCACTCGGTTGGCTCCAAGCCACGAGAATAAAACCAACCAATAGGGCCTTCATGCCATGCATATTCACACTCTCAAGGGGACGTTGCGGCGACAAAGCGCACGCACCAACATTCATGGCGCGCAGTGTACCCATTTCTGCAGGCCGTGCCAGTTGCAATGCCATTTGTCGCCGAAGCGCGGCTCAGGTAATGCCCTTTAACCATCGCCAGCCACTGTTGTACTAAGCCACCACCAAAGATCGCCATCCACGGAATTGCGCTTAGCTTGGATTAATCGGTCTCCGCCGTTAAGGAACTGTGCGATACTGGTAACACTTTGGCTTACGCACCGCAGGCATGATGGATAAGATTGAGATACGGGGCGCTCGTACCCATAACCTAAAAAACATTAATTTGACCATTCCACGCGATCAATTAACGGTGATCACCGGCCTTTCGGGCTCGGGCAAATCATCACTGGCTTTTGATACGCTCTATGCCGAAGGACAACGGCGTTATGTGGAGTCGCTATCGGCTTATGCTCGCCAGTTTTTGTCGTTAATGGAAAAGCCCGATGTTGACCACATTGAAGGCTTATCTCCCGCCATTTCAATTGAACAGAAATCCACCAGCCACAATCCGCGTTCAACCGTTGGCACCATTACCGAAGTATACGATTACTTACGTTTGCTTTATGCGCGGGTGGGCGAACCGCGCTGCCCAACACACCACACACCATTAACGGCGCAAACCGTCAGCCAAATGGTGGATAAAGTGCTAGCACTGCCCGAGGGCAGCAAGCAAATGCTGCTGGCACCGGTGGTACAAGACCGTAAAGGGGAACACGTAAAGCTGTTAGAAAGCTTGGCGGCCCAAGGTTATGTGCGCGCCCGCATTGATGGCGAGATCTGTGACTTGTCCGATCCCCCTATCTTAGAACTGCACGTTAAACACACCATTGAAGTGGTGGTGGATCGCTTTAAAGTTCGCGCCGATCTGGCGCAGCGTTTAGCCGAGTCTTTTGAAACCGCACTGGCGTTATCCCATGGCATTGCCACCGTCATCAGCATGGAAGCAAACGACCTCGAGCCATTGCTGTTTTCGGCCAACTTTGCCTGCCCTGTCTGTGGTTACTCCATGAGTGAGCTGGAACCGCGGATCTTCTCTTTTAATAATCCCGCCGGTGCCTGCCCTACCTGTGATGGCCTTGGGGTACAGCAGTTTTTTGATGAGCAGCGGGTGGTTACTAACCCTGAGTTGTCGCTTGCAGGTGGCTGCATTCGCGGCTGGGATAGACGCAATTTTTACTACCATCAAATGCTGTTAAGCCTCGCACAGCATTACAATTTTGATTTAGAAACACCATGGCAAGCGCTGCCGGCTAAAATCCGCAAAATTGTGCTAGAAGGCTCAGGGCGTGAAAGCATCGATTTCAAATACAACAACGATCGCGGCGATACCGTGGTGCGCAAACACCCCTTTGAGGGAATTTTAAATAATTTAAACCGGCGCTATAAAGAAACCGAGTCCAACACCGTACGGGAGGAGCTGGCCAAATACATCTCCACCAGCGCTTGCCGTAGCTGTGGCGGATCACGTCTACGGGAAGAGGCGCGTAACGTCTTTGTGGGCGACACGCCTTTACCGGCCTTAACCGAGTGGGCAATTGGCGAGGCCGCCGCCTGGTTTGCGCAATTGCAATTTGAGGGGCAAAAAGCGCAAATCGCCGATAAAATATTAAAAGAGATCCAAGATCGCCTCGGTTTTTTAGTTAATGTCGGCTTAAATTACCTCACCTTATCGCGTTCAGCCGATACCCTCTCTGGTGGTGAAGCACAACGGATCCGCCTTGCCAGCCAAATTGGCGCAGGGCTGGTTGGGGTGATGTACGTACTGGATGAACCCTCTATTGGCCTACACCAACGCGATAATGAGCGCTTACTTGGCACCTTGGAACACCTGCGCGACTTAGGCAATACCGTGCTGGTGGTAGAGCACGATGAAGACGCCATTCGAGCTGCCGATTACATCATCGACATCGGTCCTGGCGCTGGCGTCCATGGTGGTCAAGTCGTGGCTGCTGGCACCTTAGCTGAGATCCTACAAGTGGAAGACTCACTCACTGCCGATTATCTCTCTGGCCGCAAACAAATTGCCTTGCCACTCACCCGCACCCCGAATGATCCCGACAAGCAAATCCAACTGTTCGGTGCCAGTGGTAATAATCTCAAAAACGTGGATTTAAGCATTCCTATCGGCTTAATGACGTGTGTAACTGGGGTCTCTGGCTCTGGTAAGTCCACCCTCATTAACGATACTTTTTATAAAATTGCTCACATTGCCTTAAATGGCGCGACGGTGGATGAGCCCGCGCCCTATCGCGCCGTTACTGGCATGGAGCTGTGCGATAAAGTGGTCGACATCGATCAAAGCCCCATTGGCCGGACACCGCGCTCCAATCCAGCCACCTACACCGGCATTTTCACGCCCATTCGAGAGTTATTTGCCGGCACCCACGAAGCCCGTGCCCGCGGCTATAAACCGGGGCGCTTCTCCTTTAACGTGAAAGGTGGCCGCTGCGAAGCTTGCCAAGGGGATGGCGTGATTAAGGTTGAGATGCACTTTTTGCCGGATGTCTATGTGCCTTGCGATCAATGCCAAGGCAAACGCTACAACCGCGAAACCCTTGAGGTCCATTACAAAGGCAAAAACATTCATCAGGTGCTGGAGATGACGGTCGAAGAATCGCGAGAATTCTTTGATCCAATCCCAGCCATTGCGCGCAAACTGCAAACGCTTATCGATGTGGGCTTGGCCTATATTCGCTTAGGGCAAGCGGCAACCACCCTCTCTGGTGGCGAAGCTCAACGGGTAAAACTGGCCAAAGAGTTGTCCAAGCGCGACACCGGCAAAACCCTTTATATATTGGATGAACCCACCACCGGTTTGCATTTTAAAGACATTCAGATGCTGTTAGACGTGCTGCATCGATTGCGCGATCGCGGTAACACCGTGGTGGTGATTGAGCACAATCTGGATGTGATTAAAACCGCCGATTGGATTGTGGACTTAGGCCCTGAAGGCGGCTCTGGTGGCGGCCAAATTTTAGTAACCGGTACCCCAGAACAGATTGTGGCTTGTGCAGAATCGCATACGGCGCGCTTTTTAAAACCGCTACTGCGCTAATTTGCGCGGGGATAGCGCAGCCATTGCGCTGTCCCTGCCTTTCCCTGCCATTGTTATATTACCGTATTCACATCGTGGCTGATGGCTGACTGCCCCCGCTTGCCAGTTATCTGCAACCAGCCTACAGCCACCATGTGCCTTTAAATGCTACGTAATACTTGGATCACCTGCCCCATATCACGGCTGTGGTTATAGATGTGAGGCGAGATCCGCACGCCGGTAAAACGTTCATCGGTATGAATGCCGGCTGCTTGTAAGGCGGTGAGTAACCGCGATTGATATTGCCCTAAATTAAGGAGCAGCGTGCCACTGCGCTGCGTTGGTTCATGGGGCGACACCACCAATTCACCAAAGGCGTCGATCAATTGTTGTTGCAGCGCCAAATTGTGTTGGCGTATCCGCGCAATGCCATAATCCACAAGGTATTGCATGCTATCTGCGGCAATCACAAAAGGGGCAACAGTTGGTGTACCCCCCCAAAAACGCTGCGCATCGGGGTGATCCACATAGTGGTGCACATCTAATTCGAAGGGATCTTGCTGACCAAACCACCCCAAATCCTGCGAATGGCAATGCACCAGCCGATGTCGATTCACCCATAAAAAGCCTGCGCCCGCACCGCCACATAGCCACTTAACGCATGACCCTAAGGCAAAATCCGGTTGCCATTGGTCCAATTCAATGGGGATCACACCAGCAGTTTGCGCCACATCCAACGTCACCATAATCTGCCGTTGATGCGCCAACTCAATGATCGCTTGCACTGGTGCTTGCAACCCTAAATTGGCAAAGCCATGGCTCAACCATACCATGCCAATATCGGCCGTGAGGTAATCGGCCCATACGCCAATGTCGGTTAAATCTAACGATTTAGGAATAAAGCGCAATTGCTGTTGGCCTAAAGGTAAAGCGCGCGTTAAAGCAAAACCGGTACTGGGGAAATCGTGCTCTGCAATCAGTACTTTTTGCCCTTCTTTTAACGCCGGCAGAGTGCGCGCTAATTTGGCAATGCCGCTGGCCACATTCACTTGCGGACTTAATGACTCGGCGTTCGTGGCTAACACGTGGGCTAACACATGCCGAAATTGCTGAATGTGGCTCAGCCATTGCTGCCACGGATCGCTGCTTTGCGCCCACACATCAAAATAGCGCTCGTTAAAACGGCTTTGACTGCGCTGCAACGGCCGTCCAATGCCATGACTGGCTAAATAAGTGCCCGCAGGCAATAAAAAATCTTTTGCTGCCATCCATACACTCCATCTTAATGTGTTCCCATTGGCGCAGATTGCCTGCGCCCTGCCCAACAATTACCAAGCCGAACACTTTGTAATGGCTTTGGTATTTATCGAAACTGTAGCTTGTGATGGGTCATTGATGGTTGATATCCGGCTTATCGCTAGCGGCTAAATTTAAACCTTGATTTCAACTTTACTTAAATAAATCAAGTACTAATAAATGGTGGCCACGCCATAAGCAACCAACGCAATGCGACCAATCGCTAGCGTTGGAGACAGGCGCTTAAACATAAAAAAACCACCGAGCCAAACTCGGTGGTTTTGTGCACAAAAAGCAAAATAAAACGATTAACGATGCGACTGTTGCACGCTGTCGGCCCAAAACTGCTGAGATAACTTGGCTTGCTTATTGGCCAACGCCGCTAACGCTTCGCTGCACTTGGTGGTTTGTTCCGCATCCATGGAATTGGCTTGCGCTAAATCGCTAATGGTTTGAATGGATTGGGCAATATCTTGAGTGACAATCCGCTGTTGGTGCATTGCCGCTGAGATCTGGCCACAAACACCATTGCTGTGATCCACCGCTTGGCGCAAAGTCTCAAAAGATTGATCCACACGCTGAGTCAACTCAACCGAGTGATCCACCGCTTGCTGCCCTTCAGACATTGCCAAACCGGCTTCTTGGGTCGCATCTAAAAATTGCTTAATGATGGTTTCAATCTCAATGGTGGACTCAGCGGTGCGGCTTGCTAAGCTACGTACCTCATCCGCCACCACCGCAAAGCCACGACCGCTGTCTCCAGCGCGCGCCGCTTCAATGGCCGCATTTAATGCCAATAAGTTGGTTTGTTCGGCAATACTGCGGATCACATCCAACACATTCGACACCGCTTGGCTGTCTCGTTCAATGGTACCAATGGCCGCCGCAATGCGATTTACGTCGGTGCTCAGATTCGCAATAACCCCCTGCACTTCGGTTAACAGCACGCTGCCTTGATTGGCAATGTCTTGGCTTTGTTTCAATGCGGTGGCGACCGAATCGGTATTATCCACTACCTCACCAAAGCTCACGGTCATCTCTTCTACCGCTGCTGCTGCCGTTACCGTTTGCTGCGACTGCTGCTCAACCCGTTGTTGCGTGGCGATCATGGACGTTTGTAAATGCTGCCCTAATTCATCCAAGGAACTGGCAGAGTCGGCCATCCGCGCCATCGCACCACTCATGGTGCCATTTAGCACCGTTAAGGCGGTATTGATTTGGCACAGGTCATCTTGGCCACCGCTAAAGATCGCGTTAGCGATGGGGTCATCCTGCACCTGTTTTGCTTGCTGTATTAGCTGAGCAAAAGGCTGCAACTGCCACCACAGTAACGCCATGGTTGCCAAGGCGCCGCACGCCGCGCCAAACCAAGGCAAGACTCCATGTAAGCCAAGAGTGAGCACTAAGCCAGCACCAACCCCCGCCAACAACCGTTGTGAAAAGCCCATCATCGGTTTGGTTAAGGCGGAGCTCTGATTATTCTTGAGCTGTGAATAGAGCGCGTCAGCGCGCGCGACATCGCTGCGCTGAGGGCATTTAAGCACGGCCTGATATTCCGCCACACGCCCTTGGTGCATAATGGGGTTTACCGACATATGCGCCCAATAATACTGAGCATTGACGCTACAAAATTGCACCAAACCTTGCCAACTGCGGCCACTGCGGAGGGTACTCCACATGCTGCTAAACAGGGCATCAGGCATGCCAGCATGCTTCAGCGTTTCAAAAGACTGCCCCTGTAACTGCTCAGGCGTACGCTGACTTAGCTGCGCCAGTTCATGATTCGCAAACTTGATCAGACCTTGTGGATCAAAAGTAAAAAGCAATATTTGATCGCTTGGAAGCGCACGCTCTTGCGCAGAGGATTTTGAAAGTGCTGACACTGCAACCATCTCTTTGAATTTTAATAGGTTAATTTAGCGATAAGAACTAAGAAATAATGCGAGCAAACGCAGATATTACCGCACCATAATCCAATTTTTTGCCCACCAAGATTAATTCTCATACTGACTGGCCGTTATTTAACCTGCCATTAAGGACGCTTAAGTTATCCCCCAAGGCTGCGGCCAAAGTTAGTTGGCCATACAGGGCGATGCCAACGCCCTTGAGGATGCCATCAACTTTTGCACCAAGGCCATAAAATCCGCTTCTGGCATCGCTTTGCCATACAAATAGCCTTGCCCTAATTGGCAACCAAGTTGCGTCAGCAATTCCGCTTGCCAAGTTTGCTCAATCCCTTCGGTTACCACCGTCATGCCCAGCGTGTGCGCCATCGCTAAAATGGCGCGCACCAATTCCGAATGGGCGCCGTTTTCTTGGATCGGGGTTAAAAAGGAACGGTCGATTTTTAATTCGACAAACGGAAATTGTTGCAAATAGCTTAAGCTGGAATAACCGGTGCCAAAGTCATCAATGGCCAAACTGAGGCCCATTTCAACCAATTGACGTAATTGCACCACTAACTCATCAATGTTGCCCACCAAGACGCTTTCGGTCAGTTCAATAATTAATCGCTGCGGCAATAACCCTGATTGCTGCAAACATTGGCTGATGCCGGCGGCCAAGTCATCATAGTGTTTAAATTGGGCAGAAGAGACGTTGACCGAAACAGTTAAGGGGCCATAGATTTGCCACTGAGCCGCTGCGTGACAACTTTTCACCAAGACCTGTTCACCTAATTGACCAATAAGGCCATTGCGCTCCGCCAGTGGAATAAACTCAACCGGTGAAATTTCGCCCAACTCAGGATCAAACCAACGCGCTAAGGCTTCCGCCCCCATAAGCCGCTGTTGTTGCAGATCCATAATCGGCTGGTAGTACACCTCTAATGTTTGGTTCGCTAATGCTTGGCGTAGTTTGTTGTCCAGTAAAATGCGCCGCTGCAACTGCACATCTAAGCGCTGTTCGTAAAAATGGTATCCATTGCGACCGCGCATTTTTACTTGATTCATGGCCACATCGGCTCGTTGCAACAGCTCTGCTGCGTTCTGGCCATCTTGTGGGTAGAGCGCCATACCAATACTGGTACTCACAAAAAAATCATGATTATCAATAGTAAAAGGCACATCAAAGCATTGCAGTATTTGCTGTGCCCACCATTCAGCGTCTTCGCTATGGGTTAAATGCGGCACCACACAAAAGAAGACATCGCCCCCAAAACGCGCCAAGGTAGCGCCAGTGAGTACCATGTTTTGCAAACGTTCCGAGCATTGAATCAATAACTTGTCGCCCATCTGATGGCCGCGGGCATCGTTAATGTGTTTAAAGTTATCCAAATCAAACAACAGCAACAGCACTGAATCAGCCAAATGCTGGGCACGCTCTAACGTCTGTTGCAGTAATTGTTGGCCTCGAACTCGATTGATTAATCCCGTTAAGCTGTCGTAATGCGCTTGATAGGCCAGATCACGCTCCGATTGTTGGCGCAGCGCAATCTCTTGGGCAAGTTGCTGGTTTTGCTCGGCCAACTGTTGTCGCTGCTGCATTCCTGTTGATAGCTGCGTTGTTAGCACCAAATTCCGCTTACAACTGCTAAGCAGCAACCCAAAGCCCACCGTCATTCCCACACCAAGTAGGGAAATAGCCATTAAAAACCAATGGGATGATATTAGGACGCCATTGCTCGGTGGCGAAAAATGGCCTTCGATCCATAACGTGCTATCCGCTACGGGGATCCGCTGAGAATACAGCGCAGCATGGCTATCGGCATCAGCAAGGCTGTTCCAAATCACCCATTGTTGGTGGCTATCCATTAGGGTAATGCGGCTGCCATGTTCTATCGACTCCTGTGATTGCAATAACGCCATTAACGTACTGGGCATTAATTGCGCGTACAACTCTGCCCCTTGCTGGTCAGGGTGGCGGATGTCAATTCGTTGCCAAAGCCCTTGCGATGGCGTGGCTGCAATAAAGGTAGCGCTTGGTTGCTGCTGCCATTGGCGTCGCACCAATAAGGGTGGAACCGTTGCCTCGCTGGTGGCGATCACTTGTTCGCCATCCACTAAAAATAACTGTTTAAACACCAGCAACTCAGAAACTCGCCATACCTTGGCTTGCTGTAAGCGTTGCACTAACGGTTCGGGGCTATCAACCAACCGATAATTCAAAGAAAGACGCAATGCTCGCTGCGATAAGTAGTTATGCACCGCAGTTTCTTGAGTCAAGCTCTCAAGGCTCACGCGACTGCTGACCAAAAGCAGTTCCAATTCACGAGCGTAACTTTCAATACGATGGGTAAACTGCTGTTGTTGATAATGGCGCAGCTGGTTTTGATTCACATAAGTAAGCAGCAATAACAGCAATAAATAACTGATAAGCAAGGTGCCAACAACCACAAAGGCAATGCGAACTTTTCGATGGGCTAACGCATCCATTGCTTTGCTACTCCATGCCAACGGCCGCAGTGAAGCCATCTTACATACTGACCAAATGCCATTTTCGATGCCATAAAATCCTTATTAGGCGAGTGAGTTGGCCACCCATTGGCGCTCATCTAACGCACTTGTATGTGGCGATAGCTTGAACCCATCAAATAACCGTAATCTCTCGTTGCTGCCTGCTTTCGCATGTTAAACTTTGATAATGCTTGTTTTCCTATCAAGGCATTCTAAGCAAAGTTAACCAACACAAATTTTGATTTAGACAAGCAATCTCAGTGGTATTTACGGCGGTTCCAGCCATCAAAAAAGAAAATCGATAAATAGTTCACATTTTTGAAACACGTTATTCCGTACACGCTGACTCACACTTTCACCCAAGGTTACCCATGTTATTTGCGGATTTTTCCCTCTCTGATGCCTTGCTCAATCGTCTAACTGAATTGGGTTATCAACAACCTACGCCAATTCAACAACAGGCCATCCCACTGATTTTGCAAGGCCATGATCTGCAAGCCACCGCACAAACGGGCACCGGTAAAACCGCGGCCTTTGGCGTGCCGTTATTGCAACAATTATTGTGCCGTCCTAACGAGGCACAGTGCCGAGCCTTGGTGCTGGTGCCAACGCGGGAATTAGCGCAACAGGTTGGGCAAAATTTGCAGCAATACGCCGCCCTAACCTCATTAAAAATATTGTCTTTATATGGCGGTATCGACTCGCAACAACAGCAACGACAGTTAGCCGCTGGCTGCGATCTGATTGTGGCAACCCCTGGGCGACTCTTGGATCATTGTCGGCAAGGTCACTTGCGCTTAAATCAAGTGCAATATTTGGTGCTGGATGAGGCGGATCGCATGCTGGATATGGGCTTTGCTGATGAGCTGTTCGCCATTTTGAAAAAATTGCCCAAAGAGCGACAAACTCTGCTGTTTTCGGCCACTCAAGATCAGCGCATGCGCAGCTTTAGTCAGCGATTATTAGTGTCGCCCCGTGTCATCCAAACCGCTCCGCACAACAGCACAGTGAGCCACATTACTGAACGCGTCTACAACATTGATAAAGAGCAAAAAGTGGCTGCTTTATGCCATTTGCTGCGCCAACACCAATGGCCACAAGCCCTCATTTTTAGTCGCAAGCGTGAAGAGGCCGATCAACTGGTGGCGCAGCTCAAACAGGCGCAATTTAATGCCGCTGCGCTGCATGCTGAGCTCAGCCAAAGCGTACGAGAACAGGTATTAACGCAATTTAGCCAAGGTCAATTAGCCTTACTGGTGGCCACCGATGTCGCTGCGCGTGGCTTAGACATCGACTCATTATCCGCCGTCATCAATATGGAACTGCCCTTTCGCAGTGAAGATTACGTTCACCGCATCGGCCGCACTGGTCGTGCCGGCCAATCAGGCCTTGCCATTTCGTTTTTAAGTGTGGATGATGAACCGCTGCTCATTAAGCTTGAAAGCCTATTGGAACGGCGTTTACCACAACAATGGCTACCCGGTTTCGAACCGGATCTTAGCCGTGTTGCACCGGCTACCCGCAAAACTCGCCGTGGGGCATTAAAGCAACAAGCGCGCAAACAAGCGTTACAGCGAGGCCGCCACTAGCGATCTATGTGGCATAGCATCTCTCTGCATGCCTATGCCACACAACAATGCCGATATTAATAGTCAATACAATGGGTTACTCAGCTTACCAAGCCATCATTAACCCATAATTGACCAAAAAAAACACATTAAACACCAAAAACATAACTAATTAGATGGCATTAAAAAAAGCCGTGCTAATATAGCAAGTCGCAACACTTCCACCTTAGTAAGCACAGCCCAAAGTTAGTTATATCATGCCGTCCAATAATCAAACTGTTTTGCTCCACACGTTGTTACGCACATTGCCTTTAGCAATCATTGCGGTGTTGTTGGCGGGCTTTGTTCTTTATCGCGTGTCGCTAAATCAACTCCAGCTTAATGCCATTGAAACGTTGCAAGATAAAGCAAGGCAAGATGTAGCCCATTTACAGCGGCGCTTAGCTAACAAGCAAGATTTAGTGCATTTTTTGGCCACCAATCCTTCAATAGCCAAAAGCTTATTAGGCGTTATTGATGCCAATATTTATTTAACGCCATTGCTGCAATCCATCAATCTAGAGGGCAATTTAGGCACGCTAGCCATCAGCAATGCACAAGGGGAGTTTTTGGCCACCACCCCCACTATTCCAGCCCATTTGCCCTCGGCGGCCACCATGGCACGCATCGTGGCCAAGGGCCAGCCGATCTCTAAATTTGACCAGCAAACCCTTTATTTAATCATGCCCATTCGGCATCACGGCCAACCCATTGGCGCCGTTCTATTGATGTACCAACGCGCCGAATTACTGCAACTGCTACAGCTGGGCAATCTCAGCGGCGAAATGGCCATTTTAGATGCCAATGACCAGCCTATTTTGTATCGCCATGCCGATTTAGCGCAGGTGTATGCCATTTTAAATGGCGACCCACATTGGCTCCACATGATCAACCCATTGCCACTAGGTGAAGTGGGCAGTTACAAACTGTTAAGTGTGATCTCTCGCAGTGATTTGGCGGTCTATCTGCAAAAGCAACGCTGGATCATCATTACTGCTGCGGTATTGAACTTATTTATTGTAATTATCAGTGTGTTTTATACCGCCAATGCGGTTCGCACGCCACTTAGACGGTTATCCAGCGGCATTCAGCACATTCGTAACAGCGGCGATTTAAGCCATCGGATCAATACCAATGGCCCTAAAGAACTGACTCAAATTGAAAACGCTTTTAACCAGCTGACCTCAGAGCTGGAAGCCTCGATATACCGTTCGAAGCACGATGCCTTAACGCAACTGGCCAACCGTGGTGAATTTGATCAGGTTCTAGAGCAAGAGTGGCGACGGGCGATCCGCATGCAAAAGCCATTAACCCTGTTATTAATGGATGTGGATCACTTCAAAGCCTACAACGACTTTTATGGCCACCCACAAGGGGATCAATGTTTAAAGGCGGTTGCGAAGGTGATTTCGGAAAGTTGCCTGCGTTCGATGGATGGCTGCTTCCGGTATGGTGGCGAGGAGTTTGCGGTGCTCTTACCGGAAACCAAGTCAGGGGCAGCAGTCGCCTATAAATTATTGCAAGCCATGGCAGCGGCTAAGGTGCCCCATGAACGCTCCAGTTGCAGCCAGTGGGTGTCAATGAGTATTGGTTGTGCCACCCTCATTCCAAGCATTGAAGACAGCAGTACTCAGTTGCTGGATTTGGCCGACCAAGCGCTGTATCAAGCCAAGGAAGCGGGACGCAACACCTTTAAAATTGCGGAGATCCCAGCCTCGTTCATCACGCCAGATGAGGCGTCAGAGTAAGCGCGTGAGCCAACGACTTAAACAGAGCGGTGCTGATGCACCGCTCTGTGTTTTAGGGGGCATCAACAAGCGTCGTTAATAGCCCATTTGCTGGGCAAATTGGTGCATTGAGGCAAACCACCATTCAACGGTGTCCTTAAAGTTATCGCGGGTAACGCCCAAGTGTAAATTCACCGCCATCTCAATGGTTGGGTCTCCAACTTCATCAAAAAACGCCTTACCGTAACGGCTGCGGCTGTTCCAATGGTTGATAAACCCTAAATCGACCCCGGCATTTTCCCAAGCGGCATTAAAGATCAGATCTCGGCAAGCAAGCCCCTGCTCACAACCGTAAAAGCGCACGGTATAGATGGCTCCCTGATAGCGCCCGATGATCAGGGGGTCCCCCACCGGATCTTGTTGTAATAACGCATCGCCATGCGCCTGCATGATTTTTGTTAAATTAGCCGGATCGGTTGCATCAACGAGTGTATCCGCCAGCGCTAAGCACGGCATCAGTACCAATCCAAGCCACCACTGTCGTTGCCATACCATAGCTGCTCCAAAATCGTTAACGGCAACTAAGTTTAGGCCGAAGATCCGTTGACGACTGAATTCAATGGTGAATGACACGCAACTGGCGGCTCATGGTTAGTTCAAGCCGCCTAACAATGAAAACGCTTTAGCGAACAGAGGCGATTTCCGCAGGCGTTAACCAGCGCCATTGCCCCGGCGCTAAGTTAAGATCGAGTTCAATAGCGCCCACTTGTTCACGATGCAGCGCCAGTACTTTATTGCCTAACGCTGCCATCATCCGCTTCACTTGATGGTATTTGCCTTCGCTGATGGTCAAGAGCACTTCAGTATCACTTAAGCGCACCAGTTTGGCTGGACGTGTCAGACCATCCCGATGCAGTTCAATACCTGCGGCGCAGCGCTGCTCAGCATCGGCACATAATGGCGTGGCAAGTTGTATTCGGTAACGTTTTTCACAGTGGTGATTTGGCGAAGTGATCCGATGGCACCATTGGCCATCTTCAGATAACAACACCAGCCCCGTGGTGTCTGCATCTAAACGGCCGGCGATGCGCAGCCGCTGATTTTGCGGTAAGGCAATCAGCCCTAAAATAGAGGGGTAGTGCTCATCGATGTTGGAGCATAACGTGTCTTTGGGTTTATGCAGCATCAAGTAGCGCGTTGGAATGTGGCCTACTGTTTCTCCGTACCAACAGACATCAGTGTCGTCCGTTACTTGAAAACCGGGATCGGTGATCACCACATCGTTGCAGGTAATGGCGCCATTTTTTAGCTCACGCTTGGCAAGGCTGCGAGATAACTCGGTGTTATCCGCAAGGTATTTATCTAATCGCATGGCACTCTCACCCAACGCAGATGGAAAAACCGCATTATCCGATTTTTCACGTGTTTCCGCTGTAGGATTTTGCCAATTTAAGGCGCGGCGGCGGAATGAGGCTGCGGTTTGCGCCACCACAGCAGTAACATCACCGCGATCATCGCCACCAAGCCATAGAGCATTTGAGCGCCCAAACTCAGCCCAAACAGCGCCATTAACAATGCCGCGACCAAGGCAATGGCCTTGGTTTTAGGCCCTAACAGACGGTAACCGGCCAGCATGGATAAGCCATACACCAACACAAAAATGCCATTAGAGGGCGCAAGCAGGTGTTCAAAATCCCACGCTAACCCGTAAGCCAGCACTAACGAACTGATTTGCAATGATGCCAGTAATATCATTGCGCGTTGCGGCAGGCGTTGTCGATTCAATTGAGCGCAAGCACGCGGCAAATAGCCTTGCTCAGCCAAGCGCCACAATAAGCGCGCCATCGAATTAAAATAGGTATTCATGGTGGCGATCCCCGCCAGCACCCCTAAGCCACCGATGCAAAGCGCGCCAATAGGGCCAAACGTGTGGGTGGCCAGCCCCGCCATCGCTAAGCCTTGTGCCGTGCCACTTGCGCCATCAAGTAGCAAACAAGTCGCCACCAAATAAATGGCCGCCACCAACAACAATCCAATCATCATTGCCGGCAGAAAATCACGTTGAGGCCGTTTAAATTCCGCCGATAAGTGACTAAACGCCTCGATGCCTAAAAACGCCCACAGCGCCACTCCCGCCGCCGTCAATACCGATGGAGAGCGGATGGCATCGAATTGAGGCCATCGCAACACCTCTAAATTCCCCACCAGCAATAGAGCAAACAAAATTAAGATGAGGCCAGTCAGCCATAGCTGTAATTGCCCCGACAGTTGTAAGCCACGCAGACTCACCCACACAAGGCTGACACTGATACCAATGCCCAAGGCCAATTTATGCTCCGCCGTTAACGGCACCAGCGCTTCGGCAAAGGCCAGTGTCATCATCATGGCTGCGGGTAAACCGATGGGTGACACCGCCAAAAACAGCAGCCCGATTGCCGCACCCGCTCGTGGCCCAAAGGCCAAACGAACGAAGGTTGCCGGCCCACCTGCATCGGGGTAACGCTGCCCTAATTGGGCAAAAACCCACGTAATGGGCAACATCACCAGCAGCAATAACAACCACGCCCCAATCGCGCCATCACTGGCTAAACGCACCGTTAACTGCGGCAAAATAAACACACTGGTGCCCAACAGCGAGGTAGTGAGTAGGCCAATACCTTGCCATAACGTGATAGTGGGGGTTAATTGATTCATCCCTGATACTCAACTTAAATACCGCAATAAAGCGGCCAGTATAACGAGTTAACAAGCCAAGCATGAATAAATAATCAGCGTCAACGGTTCGCTTTTAAGGCGTGGGTAACAAGCTGCGTTTGCCACCATGAAGGTAGGCCAAGGCCGTTAAAATAATGCCGTTGGTATTTAAATTTTGGCTGCGATTAATGCGACCATCTCGCATGATGCCGCTATACCAACCATGTTGGCCATACAGCTTCTCTAACACCTGCCATAATGCCTTGGAATACGACCCATGGCTTAACACCGCCCACGCCACCGCACACTTGGCGCTTAAATCCTGCTGCTCGGTTGTCGCACGGCCTTGATGATCGGTACTGTGCCAAGCGGTTCCATGGTAATGCACGTTGTTGTACACAAACCAAGGTGGCCAAGCAATGGCGTCTTCGCCGTAACAATAAAGCCGTTGATGCTGTTGATAATGCCGTTGATGGGCCTGCCAGATGGCGTGAATTTCAGCCTGCATCGGCGCAGCGGCAACACCGAATTCCAATTGCGCAAGGTAATAAGGATCGGAGGTAAAAAATGGCCGAGGGCGGTTGTCTTTAAGGAGCGCCACCCCCGCCAGCCAGTGGCGCTCATCCCTGTGCGGTTTTAGCGCCACTGGAGCCGCTTGGCCCCATAACGCTAAGGCCACAGCCGCGTATTGCTCATAGCCTAGCCGCCCCTCTTGATAACGGCGCTCACCATTGCGCTCCCAGCGCGCCCCTTGCAATTGCCCCTTCGCCACTAACAAATCGGTACGCCAATAATGTCGAATCGCCTCAACTTGAGGCTGTAATTGCGGGTAACGCCGCGCCACAATCACCAGCCAGCCCAATGTACGAGCGATATCGAGCACCGACCAGCCACTGCCATTGGCGCCAACCTCATGGCGACGCACCACCGGTAACCCCGAATCAGTATGGTAACTGCGATTGGGTAACCACTCCCGATACAAAGGCCAACTCGCTAACGTCGCCAGCAATGGGCGTAAACGCGCTTCCATTTGCGGCAACGACAACAGCCCTATCTGCTTGGCGGCAACGGTTCCTGCAATGGCACTGGCCACATCCCATAACGTGGTTTTGGTATAGCCAGCAACCGAATTAATCAGCCCAGTTGCTGGCTGATATTGTTGTTCAAAATAACGCCAAGCAGCGCGCGCCATCTGCTGGTGTTGTAACTGCCAAGGCGTAGCGAACTTGTGATCAGTCGGCGCTTCAAAGCCCATGACTGGTGCCGAATTTGGCGTTACCTCAAGCGCTGCAGCGGCCTTGTCGATGGGCTTGATGGGCGGCGTTGCAACATCTGCGGATACGGCATTGGCTGAGGATGGCGCGAACATTAACGCTTTCGATGAAGGCGATGGAACCGAGTTAGGTGCTCGTTCATGGGGGGCGCCGCTACGGGCATGCCCCATGGCCGAGCTCGACGTACGCTCCGGTGTGGCTGCCGCAGAATGAGGACGTGACAGCTGCGCTCGTCCCGATAACGGGGAGTTGCTGGCGTGTAATGGCACTGCCGACAACGCAATAATCCAAAGCCAATGCTTACACCTAGGGCGCCACAACGTGCCGCATATGTACCAGTTATCCACCCACACTGTGGTCAAAATGATCTCCTTATCTGCGCCACGGCGAGGTTGGCGTTTTATGCTCAATAAGTCTAGTCAGCGCTTGGTGCAATGACTGAGTTCCACTCACTCTGTTTTAATGGTGCGATGTGCCACATTTAAACGCAGCCAAGGCCGGTAAAATGTGGCACCATTTCGCGCTGAATTTTTGTGATAAGCCTGCCGCCATGAGCAAACCCATTAGTGACGCCCAATTTTTTTTCTTGCGCCTCAGCAAAACCAGTTTGCGTGCTGTGCACGTTGCCGCCCTAATGGGGGCTGGCAGCGGTTTTTTATTTCAACTTGAAAGCAGCCTTTGGCAACCTTGGTGGTTAGCGGCCATGATAAGTGGTGGCTTACTGATGATTTGGGAGATCTGGCGCTCCCCATTATGGTTAGTACAGCTCAAAGGCGCCTGTACCATCGCCAAACTCGGGCTGGTTGGTTTGTGCTATCCCTTACCAAGCCTTGCACCTTATCTCTTTATATCCGTTGCTTTAATTTCAGTTTTTATTGCCCATGGCCCAAGCCAATTTAGACACTACTCGCTGTGGCATCGACGCGTGCTTTCAGGCAAAGAGGTAAAAGGTTAATGCATCAAACATCCCACCCTAGTGCGCTGTTAATTCAACACTTAACGGCGTTTAATCAACTGCCCGAAGGGCCAATTTTAGATCTCGCCTGTGGCTATGGCCGTAACGGGTTATTGCTGGCCAACATTGGCCATAACGTGCTCTTCGCCGATCGCAATGAAACCGCCTTAGCCACCGTGCAACAACAGCTTTCTGCGTACTCAACCCCCAGCTCAAGTCGTTGCTGGCCATGCGATTTCGAGCAAGGCAGCAATCCGTTGGCGGAACAAACCTTTGCTGCTGCCATCGTCGTTAATTACCTACATCGCCCCTTGCTACCTTGGCTGGCCGAGGCCATTGAGCCAGGCGGGATCATCCTCTATGAAACCTTTTTAACGGCTCAAGCGCAGTTGGGTAAGCCCAGTAACCCCGATTTTTTACTGCACCCAGACGAACTTGCGCACGCATTTAGCGGCTGGCAAGCGCTCCATTACTATGAAGGGGAATGCGCATCCCCGCATCGCTTTGTGGCTCAACTGGTGGCGCGTAAACCCACCATTGAGTAACCCCAATTATGTTATGGAAGAGGAAACAAGGATGTTGCCCAATACCAAACGTTCGCTCACTCGAAACCAAGTTCGCCTTGGTGCCGCCCCTGCTATCACCATATTAATGATGCCTTTGGCCTTACTGAGCCATTGGCTTAATCACAACCCGCTATTGTCTGGCTTGCTCTATCTCACGCTGCCAAGTGTCGCCCTCATCCACCTATGGTTGCTATTCGATGAGCAAGCGCTACCACGGATCGACTCGTTCTTTTATGCTTTAGTGCACCTGCCAATGGCGTTTGTGGTGTGGGTATTTGCGCTGTTGTTTACCACCAATAGCACGTCGTTTTAAGCGCCATAATCGGCCACTCAACACGCCAATACCGCCCCAAGAGCCCGCGTAACGCTTGCAACCGCATGCGCCTTTCCCTACTGTGTGCCAGCGTATTGTTCTGGAGTCGTTATGCAGCCCTTAATTTATCAACCACCAACCGATCCGTTTTTGTCATTTATTCATCGCGATCGCGACATTGTTGTGGTCGACAAACCGGCAGGCTTATTGTCTGTTCCTGGGCGAGATCCAGCGCATCGAGACAGCGTATTAAGCCGTGTACAAACGCGTTTTAACCAAGGCTTTGATGTCCACCGGCTGGACATGGCCACCTCTGGGATCATTATTGTTGCGCTAACCAAAGACGCAGAGCGCGAACTTAAGCGCCAATTTCGTGATCGCGAAACCAGCAAAACATACCTGGCACGCGTGTGGGGCCACCCCACAGAGCCACAGGGAGAGATCGATCTGCCGCTGATCTGCGATTACCCAAATCGCCCGAAACAAAAAGTGTGCTACGAACAAGGTAAGCCGTCGCAAACCCTCTACAAAGTACTCAGCCAAGATGAGCACAGCTCGTTACTGGAATTAACCCCCATTACTGGCCGCTCCCATCAATTGCGAGTACATCTACAAGCCTTGGGGCACCCCATCTTAGGCGATGGCTTTTATGCGCATCCCGAAGCCTATGCCGCCAGCGAGAGACTGATGTTGCATGCACACAAATTAACCATTAAGCAGCCTCGTACCGGTGAAGCGCTGACCTTAGTCGCCGACTGCGATTTCGACTCCATCATACTCTAAGCCAACCAACGCACTGTTTAAGCCATGCTGGCTTACCGCGCTGCCATTGAGCGGCGCTGTAAGCCGCATTTTGCGCTGCATTTGGCTGATCTTAGCGCCGAATCAAACCCCTTAAGGCCACACCTTCCCCGCACTGATTTCGACGGCAAGCACCAGCGCCCTTAATTCCCCCACCCTTACCGCCACGTGCACCAAGCGCCACACACTCACCCAGATAGCAGCCAGAAAAACGCCGTTACCACTGCGAATTCCAGACAAATGAGAGGAAAGCGTTACATTGTTTACTAATCTTAACAGTGTCCATGCATCGAATTGATGTCCCTCGCACTGTTAAGGAATCGCCATGCTTGAACGGCTAAGCACCTTGTTTGGGAAGCGCACTTGCTGCGTTTGGCGCAATACGCCAGCCCTTGGAGGGTGGCTGCTGTTACTTGCGCTTGGGAGCCAAGCCGCCCTAGCGTCACCCCGCCCCAAAAGTGCGCCGTTAACCAGCCAGCGTTACTTAATAGAGCTGCACGAACCCAGCGCCGCCACGCAACTGATGCAATCTGCACGCATCACGCCAGCGCCCATACGTGCCAGCCAAGGATTGCCCCGCCGTGCGTTAGCCCGCGGCCATCGTTCCGCAGACGTTTATCGTCACCAACTGCAGCAGCACCAGCAGCGCCATTGGCAGCAATTACAACAACGCCACCCCAACCTGCGACAGGAACGACAATTCGATACGCTCTTTAATGGCTTTGCGGTCAGTGCAGAACCGGAATTAATGGCGCAGATAGCCCAAGACAGCCAAGTAAAAGCGGTCTATCCCGAAGCGTGGGTGCGCACCCAACTGAACGATTCCATCCAATTAATTGGTGCTGGCGATTACTGGCCCCTACTGGGCGGGCAAAGCCAAGCGGGCGCTGGAGTGCGAGTGGCCATCATTGATTCAGGCATTCGCCCCAATAACCCCATGTTTCTCGACACCGGTTTTAGCGCCCCAGATGCGTTACCAAACGACGATTATTGTCGCCAAGTGGATGCCAGCTTTTGTAATAACAAATTGATTGTGGCGCGCTACGTCAATCCGGAATTTGCCATTGCCGATGAGGAATACCGCTCGCCGTTGGGGTTCGATGGCCACGGCAGCCATGTTGCTGGGATAGCCGTTGGCAACCCCGTCAGCGTGAACTACTTTGGCCGCCAAGTAACCCTTTCTGGGGTTGCCCCTGGTGCCTATTTAATGGTGTATAAAGCCCTGTTTTCACAAGCGGATAATCTTTCTAGCTCTGTAGGCAGCAATATTATGCTGCTGCAAGCGCTAGAGTGGGCCGTTGAAGATGGGGCGGATGTGATCAATAACTCATGGGGCAGCAACGAAGGGGCCGATCCCGCTTTTTCGCCCTATTTGGCCGCCCTCACGGCTGCAGAAGCCGCGGGGATTGTGATCACCAATGCCGCGGGTAACGCCGGCCCCAATGAGGCCAGCATCAGTTGCCCAGCGTGTATTGAAGCGGGATTGGCGGTGGCCAACAGCAGCAGTGCTCTCCAAGCAACCGAAGTGCTTGCCAGCAGCAGTAGCCGCGGCCCCAATGGCGACATCGGCATTTTAAAGCCCGACATCACCGCCCCAGGCAGCAACATTTTGTCGGCCTATTCGCCCGACCAACTGGGCCAACAAGGGCCAACCTTTGTGGCGCTGACCGGCACCTCCATGGCCAGCCCACATGTGGCTGGTGCCGCGGCACTGCTGCGCCAGCAACACCCAGACTGGGATGCCATCGAGATAAAAACGGCGTTAATGAGCAGCGCTGAAGCCAGTTTATTTTTGCCCGATGGCAACACCCCAGCCACCCCCTTTGCCCAAGGCGCTGGTCGTCTTTCGCTAGCAGCACTGTCCCAAGCGCAGCTGACGTTTAACGTTGGCTCCTTAGTGGACCCCACCTGTTATCGGCGCTGCACACTCACCTTAGAGGTCACCAATCAAGGCAGTGACAGTGACGTATGGCAACTGGATGCTCAGCTTGATCAAGCCAGCGTCAGTCTCAACCCCAGCACCTTGACTCTGGCACCACAACAAAGCGCCAATATCACCCTCACCATAGATAACAGCAGCGCCATCAGTGATGCATGGCTGTTTGGCCAAGTGCAACTGCAAGGGCGCAGCAATGCCCAATTGCCCTTAGTCGTACGCAACAGCAGCGCCGGCAATGAGGCGTTGTTGTGGCTTGACGGTGACGATGCGCTGCAACCAGAGCAAACCACTGCGCTTACGGCCACCTTTAGCAACACCCAGCTTAGTGGCGACTTACAGCTGAATCTGCTACTGCCTGAAACGTTGCAAATGGTGGGCGTGGCCAGCGTCTTTTTAGAAGGCGCCACCCAAACAGGGTTAACTCAAACGGCCGATCAGCGCCAACTGCAATGGCAAGGCCGTGTGCAACAAGCACAAATGCGCCTTAGCCCCATTAACCCAACGGGGCTCACCAGCTTGGCTAATAGCAGCAATCAACTCAGTTGCAGCGGTCGCTGCGATGAAGTGAGCCTACCGCTAACCCTGCCCACCTTTGAATTTAATCAGCAGTCTTATCAACAGGTAACGCTGTCCGATAATGGCCTAGTGCGCGTTGGCAATGGCAGCACCAGCGGCAGTTACAACAATCAAGCCTTACCAGATACGCTGGCCCCCAATAACCTTTTGGCCCCCCTGTGGGCCGACTTTGATTTGCAAGGAGACAACAGCGACCAAGATGGCGCAGGTACGTTACACCGCTATCAAATAAACCAACAAGGGCAAGCCCAATTTACGGTATTAGAATGGGTCGGGGCACAGCTCTACAACGACAACAGCGGCCGCCGCTATCAGTTTCAGATCTGGCTAGGCCATAACCAGCAACTGGGCCAGATCTGGTTTCATTACCCCAATATTGCTGCCCTGCCCAATGCCAGCACCATTGGCGCTGAAAATTTAAGCGGCCAGCTGGGCACCAGCTACTATCACAATGGCCGCGGTCAGGCCGTCACCAGTGGCACCACCTTAAGCTTGCAAAGCCAAGCCGCTGGGCAAGTGGCTTTAGAAGTTGAGCTCAGCAATAACATCGCCTTAAGTATCAACGACGATAATTTTGCCATCGGCCTGAATGAAACTGCGGAATTGGCGCCACTGGCCAATGATAATATTGGCCAAACGGTTCCCGTACGCTTGCAGCTGCAAAGCAGCAGCGGCCAATATGAGATCACCAAACTGTTGGCCATTGGCGATCCCAATCCGCAGCTCCAACTGCTTAGCAACCCAACTCAAGGCCAAGTCACCCTAACGAGCAACAACCGCTTGCGCTATCAACCCACAGACAATGCCAGCGGCCAAGATAATTTTCGCTACCAAGTGCTCAGCAGTCTCGGTCAGGTACTCGGTGAGGCGCAGATCCAAGTGCAATTAGGGCAAAGCAACAGCAGCCCAAGTTTGGCGCCCATCAATAACGTCGAGTTACTTCGTGGCGAGCGCATCAGCCTCACCTTAAGCGGCAGCGATCCCGACAACGATCCGCTGCATTACCAAGCCAGCCAAATTGGCGGCAACGAATTACAACTGAGCCTTGCCGGAGCACAGCTCACCATTGGCTCGAATCAGGCTGGCCAATACGACGTCAACGTGGTGGCCAGTGATGGCCAGCAACAAAGCCGGCAAGCATTCCAAGTTCGGGTATTAGACCAAGGCAGTACCTCAACCAGTAGCGGGGGCGGCAGTGGAGTATGGTTTGGGGCAATGCTCCTTTTAGGGTGGCTCACGCGCCGTTGGAGACTAAGAACAACGCCTTTAAAAAGCCCGAGTCCAAGCACCTGCAAATGAAATACGCAGCACCACTGGTAGCACTGAAAAATAAATAACGCCCCATCAGATGTTATTTGTTTGGGCGCCTGAATATCATTAATTAAACATTTAAGTGAATATTTAAACAACCGTGTTGAGATCACATTCAATCGCAATTTGCTAAACCGAAAATAAATTGAAGCTACATTTTCAATAAAGCCACTAAATACACGGCATAGCATCAATTCAGAGTGATCGTTTACCAAAAACGCCGCTCACAAGGGCTTTCTAGCGTTCTGCTGAAAGAATTAAGTTTTTATGAATTGTTCATTGTCGTGCTTGAATTGCCTTTTCCCCCCCTTTACTATCCCCGCCATATCCCCCCGATGAATAAGATTCAACGCTTATTTATTGGGGCCTTTTATTGGGTGATTTGGGTTAACTTAATAAACATTTAATTAACCAAAAACACCCAAACGAATTCGCTCTATCACTAAAAT
>JAWXTX010000014.1:0-40292 GCA_044433165.1 Ferrimonas sp.
TCGTTGGGGTGGTTGGCTCCCCCTTGCTGGCGGCGCTCTTTGGGGCCGGTTGGTTTGTTGAATGGCTCAATGGCACCCCCGGTGGCGAGAAATTTACTTTGGCCGCGTTGATGCTAAAAATCACTTTTCCTTACCTGTGGTTTATTACCTTAACGGCCTTGGCCGGAGCGATCCTCAATACGTTGGGACGCTTTGCCGTAGCAGCCTTTACGCCGGTCTTTTTGAATGTGGCCATCATTGTTTGTGCATTATGGCTGGCCCCATCAATGTCGCAGCCCGAATTAGCGCTGGCTTGGGGGGTGTTTTTTGGTGGCTTAGTTCAATTTTTATTTCAATTGCCTTTTTTGTGGCAACAAAAGATGTTGGTGCGCCCTCGTTGGGGGTGGCAGCATCCAGGTGTCGTTAAGATCCGTACTTTAATGATCCCAGCCATGTTTGGGGTCTCCGTCAGTCAGATCAACTTATTGTTTGATACGTTTATTGCCAGCTTTCTGATGACCGGCTCAATCAGTTGGCTGTATTACTCCGATCGACTGTTAGAGTTTCCATTGGGGCTGTTTGGAATTGCCATCGCTACCGTTATTTTGCCTGCGTTATCGCGCAATCAAGCAGCGAATAATCCTGCGCAGTTCGCGCAAACGATGGATTGGGGCGTGCGCTCGGTATTATTGGTGGGGATCCCAGCCATGTTAGGGCTTATGGTGCTAGCGCAACCGATGTTGATGGTGCTGTTCATGCGTGGCGAATTCAGTTTGCATGACACCAATATGGCAGCCATGAGTTTACTGGCCTATGCCTCAGGATTATTGTCGTTTATGTTGGTGAAAGTGCTAGCACCGGGTTATTTCGCCAGACAAGATACCAAAACGCCAGTGCGTTATGGCATTGCTGCAATGGTGGCCAACATGGGCTTTAATCTGGTACTTGCTGTGCCGTTTGGTTATGTAGGGCTGGCTTTAGCAACTGCGGCCTCCGCCACCCTGAATGCGGGGTTGTTGTATCGAGGCTTGGTGCAGCAAGGGGTATATCGCTTGCAAGGCAGCAGTGCTCAGCTAGTGGTTAAAATGGCGCTGGCTGGCTTGATAATGGTGGCCATTGTCTATGCACTCAATCCCGAACAAAGCCAATGGCTGGCTTGGCCATTATTAACACGCTGTGGGGTTTTGTTGGGTTTGATTACCGCAGGAGCGGGCAGTTATCTGTTGAGCTTACTGGTGTTGGGGATTCGACCTCGACACCTGCGCAGTTAATGTTGAGCCTTGGGCAGTGGCGGTGCTTTGGTATTGCTTAGTGGCTGGGGTATAATCCGACGATTTTCAACGCCAAATAACTGTTTTAATGGCCGTGGGCTTCTGCCTTATTGGCCGATATTCAGTTGGTGATGGCACGGGTTGTTGCCGGCATAGCATTGAGCTGCGCCGGTCTGCGACAATCATAAGCAACCTTTGGTAATTATTGCTGGCAAAATCATGACTCGATCTCAATTGCCGTTCCTTGTGCGAGGCATTCACAATTTGACTCTGCCGCATCAGGGGTGTGTGCTCACTATTGGCAACTTTGATGGGGTACATCGAGGCCATCAAGCGGTGATCTCGCAATTGGTCGCGAAGGCAAAGATGCATCAGGTTCCTGCCATGGTGATGTTGTTTGAACCCCAGCCGCAAGAATATTTTGCACCAGCACAGGCTCCGGCTCGCTTGAGCTCTTTGCGCGATAAATTACGGCGTTTGGCTGCTCTTGGGATCGATCATGTCTTATGCATCAAGTTTAATGCGGCGTTCGCTCATTGGGATGCCGATCGTTTTATTGATGAACTGCTGGTCGCGCGTTTGGGTGTACGGCATTTAGTGGTGGGTGACGATTTTCATTTTGGCCAACAACGTCGAGGTAATTTTGCGTTGTTACGTCAAGCCGGCCAACAACACGGTTTTACCGTACAAGATACAGCCAGTTGCGTTGTTGGCCAGCAGCGAATTTCCAGTACGCTTATTCGGCAGGCCATTGCGCTTGGAGCGTTTGATCGTGCAGCGCAGATGCTGGGTTATCGCTACGTGATTGATGGCCGAGTAAGCCACGGCAATAAACTGGGGCGCACGTTAAGTTTTCCGACGGCCAATCTTGGATTGCAGCGTTTGGTTTCGCCATTGCGAGGGGTGTATGCCGTCCGTGTTAAGTTAGCCGATGGCCAACGTTTGCTGGGGGTAGCCAATGTCGGGACGCGCCCTACGGTACAAGGCAAAGATTGCCGCTTGGAAGTACATATTTTTAATTTCTCTGGTGAAATTTATGGCCAGAGAATGGAAGTTGAGCTTGTGGCTTGGCTTCGAGATGAGCAACGCTTTGAGTCCATTACGGCACTGAAAGCTCAAATTAGCGCGGATGTCGACCAAGCAAAACGTCGATTATCCGCATCAGAATACTCCGTTTGAACTGTTAGATGGTGATGCCCTACATGGTTGATTACAAAACAACGCTAAACTTGCCGGAAACCGACTTCCCAATGCGTGGCAATCTTGCCAATCGTGAACCGCAAATGCTGAAAGCGTGGGATGAAAAAACGCTTTACAAAGCGATCCGTGCCAGTCGTCAGGGCGCCAAACCGTTTATCCTGCATGATGGCCCTCCGTACGCCAATGGCGACATTCACATCGGCCATTCGGTGAATAAAATTTTAAAAGACATTATTGTTAAGTCGAAAACCTTGGCGGGTTTTGATGCGCCTTTTATCCCAGGTTGGGATTGTCATGGGTTGCCTATTGAGCTCAAAGTTGAAGGTAAAGTGGGCAAGCCAGGGCATAAAATTTCGGCGGCAGAGTTTCGTGAAGAGTGCCGCGCTTACGCCAGTACTCAGATTGCTGGGCAAAAAGCCGATTTTATCCGCCTAGGCGTTTTAGGTGAGTGGGATAAGCCTTATCAGACAATGGATTTTGGCACCGAAGCCAACATCATTCGTTCATTGGCGAAAATCATTGATAATGGCCACTTGCACAAAGGCGCTAAGCCTGTGCATTGGTGTACCGATTGCGGTTCAGCGCTGGCAGAAGCCGAAGTGGAATACGAAGACAAAACTTCGCCTGCGATTGATGTGAAATTTGCGGCCGTTGAGGCGGAAGCCGTGGCCGCGTGTTTTGATGGCGAGTCTGGTAACGGGCCCATTGCAGCGGTGATCTGGACAACCACACCGTGGACGCTACCCGCAAACCGCGCCATTGCTTTGAATGCGGAAGTGCAGTACGCCTTAGTGCAAATTGAAGGCGAACGCCTGATTTTGGCGGCCGATCTGGTTAACAGCGTCATGCAGCGCGCGGGCATTGAAGCTTTCTCGGTACTGGGTCTGGCGTTAGGCTCTGCGCTTGAAATGAAGTTGTTCCAGCACCCATTTTATGATTTTAGTGTGCCTGCCATTATGGGCGAACACGTGACAACCGATTCTGGTACCGGTTGTGTGCATACGGCTCCGGGGCACGGTCAAGAAGACTTTGTGGTGGGCAATCAATATGGCTTAGAGGTGGCCAATCCGGTGGGGAACAATGGCGTTTACCTGCCTGATACCGAACTGTTTGCTGGCCAGCATGTGTTCAAGGCGAACGACAGTGTGATTGCCGTATTACAAGAGCGTGGCGCCTTGCTGCATCAAGAAAAACTGCGCCACAGCTACCCCCATTGCTGGCGCCACAAAACGCCGATCATTTTCCGAGCCACACCGCAATGGTTTATCTCAATGGATCAAGCGGGGTTGCGCCAGCGCTCACGAGAAGAGATTGAAAAAGTGCAGTGGTTGCCAGATTGGGGGCAAGCGCGCATTGATACCATGGTGGCCAATCGCCCCGATTGGTGTATCTCACGCCAGCGTACTTGGGGGGTGCCTATCGCGCTCTTTACCCATAAAGAAACCCAAGCACTGCACCCGCAGAGTGTGGCGCTGATGGAGCAAGTTGCGCAATTGGTGGAGCAGCGCGGTATCCAAGCGTGGTGGGATTTAGACAGTGCCGAACTGCTTGGAGCGGATGCGGCTGATTACGAAAAAGTACAAGACACTTTAGATGTGTGGTTCGACTCGGGAGTAACCCACCATAGTGTTGTGGATGCGCGCCCAGAATTTAAAGGGCAACCGGCAGATCTGTACTTAGAAGGCTCGGATCAACACCGTGGTTGGTTTATGTCGAGTTTGATCTCATCAGTGGCGATGAAAAATGCCGCGCCTTACCGCCAAGTGCTTACTCATGGCTTCACGGTGGATGGAAATGGCCGCAAGATGTCCAAATCTTTGGGTAACGTCATGAGCCCTCAGCAAGTGGTGAACAAACTTGGGGCTGATATTTTACGTTTGTGGGTCGCCTCAACGGATTATTCTGGTGAGATGACCGTTTCTGATCAGATCTTAAATCGCTCGGCCGATGCCTACCGCCGTATTCGCAACACCTCTCGTTTCTTGCTGGCGAATATGAATGGGTTTGTCCCAAGTCGCGATATGGTTGCGCTGGAAGACATGGTGGCATTAGACCGCTGGATTGTGGCCCGTGCTCATGGCGTTCAACAAGAGATTGTGGCGGCGTATGAGCAGTACAATTTCCACCAAGTGACTCAAAAACTGATGCACTTCTGCTCGGTAGAATTGGGCAGTTTTTATTTGGATATCATCAAAGATCGCCAATACACCGCGAAAACGGATGGCTTAGCGCGTCGTTCTTGCCAAAGTGCGTTGTTCTTAATTGCTGAGGCAATGGTGCGCTGGATGGCGCCTATCTTAAGCTTTACTGCGGATGAAATCTGGCAGCAGTTACCGGGTGAGCGCGAGACTTTTGTCTTTACGCAATACTGGTTTGATGGTTTAGCGCCAATGACCGATGATGCGCTGCTCAATGATGGCCAATGGCAGCAATTAGTGGAAGTGCTGGCGGTGCTGAATAAAGCATTAGAAAGCGCAAAAAGCGAAGGCATTAAAAATCGTCTCGAAGCCGATGTGACCCTGTATGCCGATGGTGAATTGCACGCCTTGTTAACTCAGTTAGGCGACGAGCTGCGTTTTGCGTTGATCACCTCGAATGTACACGTTGCCCATTTGGCTGATGCAGAAGGGGCCACAGACACCGAACTGGCCGGATTAAAAGTGCGTTTAACAAAGACCGAAGCGGTGAAGTGTGAGCGTTGTTGGCACCACCGTGAAGACGTTGGTGCTCATACAGGTCATGAAACTATCTGTGGCCGCTGTGTGACCAACATCGACGGCGAAGGTGAGGTTCGTCACTATGCTTAAGGCACTTTGGGCTAACCGCCCCGCGACATGGAGTCAAAGCGGTTTGGCGTGGATCTGGTTGGCGGTGCTTTCACTGCTGCTGGATCAAGCCACAAAATTATGGGTGGCTGCGACCGTGAGCTACGGTGCGCAGATCGCCTTAGTGCCTTATCTCAACCTAACCTATGTGCATAATACCGGCGCGGCGTTTAGCTTTTTAGCGGACGCTGGCGGTTGGCAGCGATGGGGGTTCGCCATTTTTGCTGTGGTGGTGAGCATCGGTTTACTGTGGTCATTACGCACAGAGCCAAAGCAGAAGAGAATCTTAAATATTGGCTATGTCTTGATCCTGAGCGGCGCCATTGGCAACATGATAGATCGTTTAGCCTATGGCTACGTTATCGATTTTGTTGATTTTTATGTGGGTGCGTGGCATTGGCCAGCGTTTAATGTCGCCGATTCCGCTATTTGCATTGGTGCTGCGTTGATGATTTTGGATTCATTCCGTCATCCCTCACCGGCTAAGGAGGCCAAATGAGTTCCCCGGTAATTGGGCCTGGCGCCCAGGTGTTTATGCATTTTTCGGTTGAGCAAAGCGATGGCTCCGTTGCGGACAGTACCCGTGCTCATGGCAAACCTGCGCGCTTAACGTTAGGTGATGGTAGCTTAAGTGAGGGTATGGAACAGGCGTTACTTGGGTTGGGGAAAGGCGATAAGAAGCGTTTTAATCTGCCTCCTGAAGACGCGTTTGGGCATCATAATCCTAATAATGTTCAACACTTAATACGCAGTGATTTCGCACCGGATGCGGATTTAAGCGATGGCACCATTATGGCGTTTACCGCGCCAGATGGGAATCAATACCCTGGCATCATTCGGTCGGTTGTGGGTGAGTCTGTCACGGTTGATTTCAACCATCCGTTGGCAGGCCAAACTGTGTGCTTTGATGTTGAGATTTTGGACGTTGTGAGCAAGGGGGGCCAATGAAAGTGTTAATGGCCAATCCCCGTGGTTTTTGTGCAGGGGTCGATCGTGCCATTACGATTGTTGAGCGTGCCTTAGAATTGTTTGAACCACCCATCTATGTTCGCCATGAGGTGGTTCACAATCGTTATGTCGTCGATAGCTTGCGTGACCGTGGTGCGGTGTTCGTGGATGAGTTGTGTGAAGTTCCCAATGATGCGATCGTCATCTTTTCCGCTCATGGTGTGTCACAAGCGGTGCGCCAAAAAGCCAAAGTGCGAGGCTTAAAAGTATTTGATGCCACCTGTCCTTTAGTGACTAAAGTGCACATGCAAGTTACCCGTGCTAGCCGCAAGGGAACTGAGTGTGTACTGATTGGCCACGCTGGCCATCCTGAAGTAGAAGGCACCATGGGGCAGTATGACAATCCACAAGGCGGGATTTACCTTGTGGAAAGCCCCGCGGATGTGCAGCAGCTGCAAGTAAAAGATGAAACAAACTTAACCTTCGTGACTCAAACAACGTTATCGATGGACGATACTGCGGCGGTGATCGAGGCGTTGCAGGTTCGATTCCCCGCTGTGGAAGGCCCTCGTAAAGATGACATTTGTTATGCCACGCAAAATCGGCAAGATGCGGTACGGGCGTTAGCGGCTGAGTCCGAGCTGGTACTTGTGGTGGGTTCGAAAAACTCTTCTAACTCCAATCGTTTGCGTGATGTTGCCATTAAATCGGGCTGCCAAGCGTACTTAATTGATGGTGCAGAAGACATCGATCCAACGTGGTTTACGGGCCTAATGCGCGTAGGGGTTACGGCTGGAGCATCCGCGCCGGAAGTCTTGGTTGAAGGGGTTGTCGAGGCATTAAAGCATCAGGGCGCTACGGCGGTTGAAGCGCTGACCGGTGTTGAGGAAAATATTGTTTTTCATGTGCCGGCTGAGCTGCGCTAATCCCTTGATCCGCATTCGTGTTTAAAAAGCATTCAGCGAAAGAGCAAACTGCTGAACTATAAGCGCCACCTTTTTAAGGTGGCGCTTTTTTATGGCAACCGGGCAGGCTACCCACCGAAGTGGCATTCCTCAACTATATTTGGCGGTGACAAAACGGCAGCGTAAAGGATCACGCCGGTGTGGATAACGCAAGGAGTGCGCACGGATGCATCATGTCACTAAGAGCCGTTGCTTGGCGGCGCAGTGGGGATTTTCACTGATCGAAGTCTTGGTGTCAGTGATTATTAGCAGTTTGGGGTTAGTAGGCGTATTTGGACTTCATGTTTATGCTAAGCGTGCCAGTTTGGAGTCTTTTAATCACACTAATGCCATAACGCTTGCCAGCGATCTAATTGAGCGGATTCGGCTTAACCCCAATCAACAGCGCAATTATGCAGGGATCTATGGTGCCGGTTTAGAACCTGAGCCCAGTCAGTCGTGCGCCATGGTTGCAGGGAGCGCGAATCATTGTTCGGAAGCTGAGTTACTTCGTTGGGATCGCCACCAATGGGAACAGCAGATCATGGGGCTAAGCGAACAGCGTCAAGGGCAGTGGTTGGGGGCCAGTAAACACCTATTAGGCTGCGTGTATGTTGATGATATCAATGTCGAAGTGGTACTAACGTGGGCCAGTTTGGGCGGTAGCAGTGATGCTGCCCAAAACCACAATGAGAATGCCAAACAGTGTGGCACGGCTGGGGCGAAACGTCGTCAAGTGGTGCTCACTACCATGGTGATGGACAGCTTATGAAACGCCAGCAGGGATTAACGCTGGTGGAGCTGATTGTCGCTTCGGCGATTGGCTTATTTGTGATTGGTGGCGCTTATAGCCTCTTTGGCCTCTCTGCGCGCAGTGTGCAATCAACAGGGCATTACAATCAATTACAAAGCAGTGCCAGCATGGCGCTGAGCATGCTGCACGATGACTTAGCGCAAGCGGGTTTTTTTGCCGATCTCACTGGCATGGATTTGGTGGTCGGCAGTAATTTAGGCGCTTTACCGATATTGACCGGTGTGGACTGCCAAGGCAATGGCACCAATAACCAGACTTTTCCTACTGGGATGGGGCATTTTCGTACGCTTTGGGCTTATAGCCACCAAACTACGCCATTAATCGATTGCATTGCAGCCCTGCAAAGTGGCTCGGATGTCTTGCAATTAAAACGGCTAATAGGGCCGGAACTGGCCGCAGGCAGTGAGCAATCGGATCGGTATTATTTCATTAATAACCTGACTCAAGGCCAGTTTTATGCTGGTGGTATGAGCACGCCCGCACTCATTGGTGGTCGAGTTTGGCAGTATCAGCACCGGATTTATTATGTGGCACCTAACATTGACGGTGTGCCTTCACTTTATCGCCGCAGTTTAACGGCGGTGGGGCTGATGGATCAGGTGGAAGAATTGGTTATTGGCGTTGAAGAGATAAAGTATCTCTTTGGTGTGGATCAAGACGGCGATTCCACCGTAGACAGTTATCTGACAACCACTCAGATCTCAGAGGCAATATGGGATCAGCTGGGGGATAACCGCATTGTGGCCGTACGTGTTTATTTACTTCTCCGCAGTAGTGATACGGATAATGCGCTCACCGACACAGAAGCGCGGATCTTTGTTATGCCAGATGCCAATAAAGTGGTGGTGGCCGACAAGCATCGACGCCGTTTAATTAGCACGACCGTAATGATGCGTAATCCGGTGCTCACCGCAAGGAAAGATTGATGAGTTCTTTATTGCCACTACCGCAACCGCAACCATGGTCGAATCGCCATTCTAAACAGCATGGTATTGTGCTGTTGAGCAGTCTTTTATTGCTGTTGATCTTAACTTTGGTTGCCCTCGCTTTGGCGCAAAACAGTCGCAGCAATACGCAGTTGGCTGCCGCTGGGATCGCCCGCTCACAGGCGTTGCAGTTGGCCAATGGCGCTCAGGAACACTTTCTTGAAAATCAAAGGTTAGAGCGAGGCGATAGTGTGTTGTTAACCAACAGTGGTCGTACTTATGTTGATGACGTCAGCTTGGGGATCAGCAATCAAGTCGACTTTATTATTGAAACCGGCTGTCGGCGATCGCGTAATGCAACCGCCTCTGGGGTGATCCACTGTCGTCAAAGTGATGTGCAGTCGCAAGTTACTTATGGTCGTAACGATCGTGGCCGCTTGGCGGTCACTGCGGGCATTGAACAACCGGTATTAATCCTTGGGGGCAATTAAGATGCGGTGCATTGCAGTCGGTATTTTGTGGCTTACCTTGAGCCACATCCAGCGCTTGTTTTACGCAGCACTTGCGGTGATTTTTCGGCGTCAGCACGGGCTTATCCTGCTGGCCAGTTCTGGTGCCTTGGTGCATGCAGATGACACTGAGTTGTATGTCGCTGGCGGAGCTACGGCGAGCAGTTCTCGGCCACAAGTTATGATCATTTTTGATACTTCAGGCTCGATGAGTACACAAGAGTCGATAGCGCAAGTGCCGTTTGATCCCAGCTACGATTATACCGGCTACGGTGGCCAGCGTTTGTATTATGTGCGGGGTGGGGGCAGCAGTTATCCTGATCCGACTGATGGCGATAATAACTATTTTGCATGGGCGCAAAATGGCTGTGCGGATGCATTAAAGCCTCACCCAGAGAATAACACTTATAGCTTATTGGCTTATGAGGGTTTTTATAGCGGTAATCTGCGAGCCTTTGAATATGGCCAAAAACAATCCAATGGTTCTTATTGGCGTAAGTTACCTAAAAAATTAAAGAATAATGAGCGTTTCGATTACTTAATCGATTGCAAAGCCGACTTGGATAACGCCAATGCGACCAATGCGGCTGAACACCCTAATACGCATTTACGTGGCAGTGGTTTTGCACAAAACAGCAATCAAACCACCCCCTACGATGGTACCTCAATCACGGCTTCTGAAGCTGAACGGCAGACAGCCGCTGCGGCCATGCTCTCGAACAGTAAATTTGGCCAAGACGATACCGTCACGTTATTTACGGAAAATTATTTAAGCTATTATCACAGCGTAGGCAACATTAAACAAAGCCGTCTGCAAATAGCTAAAGATACGATCACCAGCCTTATTAATAGCACTGCGGGGGTGGATTTTGGGCTAACGGTCTTTAATTTCGAGGATGGTGGGCGTGTGGTCAGTGGCATTCAGACCAGCACCGACAGTAGTAAGAGTGAGTTAATTGAGACGGTAAAACAACTCGGCGCATCCGGATACACGCCGTTATGTGAAACCCTGTTTGAAGTCAGCCGCTATTTTACTGGTGGTGCCGTGCACCAAGGGCGTGCTGATCCCTCTCGTATACCCGTTTACGATGAGTCAATCATTCATAATGGCCAATATCGTTCGCCATTGCTGCCCTGTCAACCTCAATCTTATGTGGTGTTAATAACCGATGGTGCGCCAACGCGTGACAACAGTTTTGATGATTTAGTTAAATCCGAACTCGGGTTAACCGATGCCGATAAGGTGGATGGTAATTTATTAGCTGGGGTAGCAGAGAGTTTATATCGCAATGATTTAAGTACTGAGTTGCAAGGCCATCAGCGCGTGGTGACATACACCATTGGTTTTTCTGATGGGGCCAGCAGTGCCGGTACCTTGTTATCCGAAACGGCCCTACGAGGAGGTGGTGAATACTACCAAGCAGAAAACTCAATGGCCTTACAAGGCGCCCTGCAGCAAATTTTTAGCCAGATCCTAGCCGTTAATGCCAGTTTTATTTCACCGGCAATTGCCGTCAATAGCTTTGACCGAACCCGTACATTAGATGCTGTGTACTATTCGATGTTTCTGCCCAGCGATCGCCCTCGTTGGCTTGGCAACATTAAAAAACTGAAAATTAATTCGGACAGTGCGATTGTCGACAGTCGTAATGACATGGCTATCGATACCGAAGGCAATATTGCCGACCGCGCCTGTACGATATGGACCAGCACATCGGTATGTGCCCTCTCGGCAAGTGGTGGGGATGGCAATGATGTGCATGTCGGCGGTGTCCTTGAAGCATTGCAGCAGCAACAAACACGTCAATTTCTGACTTCACCGGCGGCCAATCGAGGCGAATTGGTATCATTGAATCGAACGAATTTAACGGCAGCATGGGGAACTGAAGCGGCTTTAATGGATGCTATTGGCACCACTAGCTCCGATGAACTTACACGCTATATTGACTGGCTGCAGGGCATTGATGTTGAAGATGAAGATGAAGATGGCAGCCATACCGATAAACGCTTTGATCTGCTGGGGGACCCACTGCATTTTAAACCACTATCAATCAACTATGGGCCGACTCATGGTGTACGGCTTATCGTAGCCACGAATGCAGGTTATGTGCACATGCTTGAAGATCTGGGCGAGCGAGTTGTGGAGCACTGGAGTTGGTATTTGCCAGAAATGGTGGATAGGTTGGCAGAATTGCGCACCAATGCCCAAACGGGTGGCCATAGTGTTTATGGGATTGATGGGCCCGGAACGCTTTATATTGAAGATCAAAATGGTGACGGTGAAATTGACGCCAACGATGATCGCGTTTGGTTGTTTTTTGGTCTCCGTCGTGGCGGTCGCAGTTATCATGGCTTAGATATTACGGAGCCGGATCGGCCTAAATTACTGTGGCGGATTGATAATAATCACCCTCACTTTGGGGAGCTTGGGCAGACTTGGGCACAGCCAACGATCACTCGAATTCCAAGCCACGGGGATAAACCGGTGGTGATTGTGGCCGCGGGCTATGATCTAAACAAAGATAATTTAGCCGCAACGGCCAATGATGCGATGGGACGTGGCATTTTTATGTTGGATGCGCAAACCGGTACATTACTGCACCAGTTTGGACCAGATCTGGTGGCTTCAAACCAGCAGACGCCAATGGCGGTGACGGACAGCATGCCCGCTCCAGTGGCGGTGCTAGACAGCGATGGCGATGGCGTGAGTGACCGCTTGTATGCGACAGATACCGGTGGCCATATTTGGCGGGTAGATATGGCTTCCGCCAATTCGGCAGATTGGTCCGTATTCCAATTTGCCGATCTTAGTGGCAGTGATTTAGCCGACGACCGTCGTTTTTACCATGGGGTGAGTGTGGCGCAAACCAGCTTTGAGTTGCGTGAAGAGTATGTGCTTGAGCAGTCCGATGGCAGTGAGCAAACCCTATTGAGCAACAGTGAAATTCCTTTTGATGCGATAGCGATTGGTAGCGGTAACCGTGCCCATCCCAATGCATTGGGCACGCAAGATCATCTTTTTTTATTGCAAGATAGACATGTAGTCAGCCAGCACTTTAATCCTTCAAGCAATACTCCGCCGCCACCATTGACGCTGGCTGATCTGTACCATGTTGGTGATGATCCCTTCGGTCAAGCCAATAGCCCTGAACAACGGTTAGCCGCAGAATTAGCCTTAGGCGCAAAACGCGGTTGGTATTACCCACTGCAAGCCAATGAAAAGTCTCTTTCTTCCCCTGTTATTATTGCCGGCTCCGTATTTTATACGGGCTTTTTGCCGGGCCAAAGTGGCGATCAAAATCAATGTGTGGCGGCGGGTTCAGGCATACTTTATCAACTGAATTTGCAGCAAGGAAACATGCTGCAAACGGCTTATTTAGGAGCGGTACTGCCAGATACACCTCAAATCGTCGTGCCGCCATCGCCGTCGCCAACTCCCGCCGATTGGGATCCAGTTTTATATTTGATTGGCGTGGGTTCGGGGAATAACCGCACGGGGAGCATTGCGACCGAGCAAACACTGGTGCCGCATCGAGTTTATTATCATCAAGGCCAATAAGGCCAATTAACGTACCGACATCCTAGTCTGTATTTGGGGAGAATTTGCTTGTTTATAAGCACAACATCACTGCGTATTACCACTGGGCTAACAAGTGGCGGGGTTGATGTGGTAGCGCACGCCTCCGGTTGCACTGATGGTCAGTTGTTGTCTCAATGGGCTGTCATAGCGCTCTGGGCAATAGCGCAGTGAGCCACTATTACCGGTAAAACCATCGGTACTAAACCGAATTTGATTACGATTGGCGCTGAGTTGATCTCGAGGATCAGGGCCTGGGCGAACGACAATCAGTTCATCCGCTTGATCGAATTCCCCTTTGGGATCAGCATCAATAAAAACACTATACCCTTGCTGCCATTGCCAATTGCAGCGTTGAGTTTCATCTAAAGGGCAAATAGTGACGCTATTCATATAAACAATCGCTAATTGTCGAGCATGTTGAATATCCGCATACAAGCGATCGACGTAGGCGGAAGTGCGTCCTTTAGCGAATAAATCTTTCATCGCCGGTTGGCTGACTCCTAAAACGATCATCAAGATAGCAAGCGCAATGGTGCATTCAATGAGGGTTAATCCACGTTGTTGATGCATACCAGCCTCTTTATCTATTACCGGTTGTTTTGCCGGATAAGTGAAAAATGAACGGGTTAATTTACTAACGCATTTAAAAGCGGGAATTGGCTTAGGATATAGAGCGTGGATGTTCGTTCGGCAAAGACAAGAGATACAACAGTGAGAATTCGCCCCTGAAGTACAAAGCTTGCTTTGGCGCCAGTTCGCTTTCAGCTAAGTAAGTGTTTGCTGTTCTTTACTCGATTTAGGTGCCAATAGCGTTTCATTTTCAATGTCGCCATTGTGTTGTTGGGGGAGTTAATTTTGGTTTGTTGTTCTAAATTATCCATTCCATCCGATTAATTAATCTGTAATATCGTGTATTTTTGGTTTTATTTTAGATTGGTGCGTTGTTGTTTTTTAATTTTATCTTTTACTCTCCATAACCTCGACAGAGTTGATATAGGTTCGATTTGAGCTTGTTATCAAGTTGTATTTTTAGTGGGAATCACGCAAATTATCCATGTTGAAATTTATTAAAGTTTAATAGTGGATTGTTGCAAATGGAGATAATGGCAAGGATGCCAAAGAGCCCTAATAACATGCTTGGGATGACGCTGATTGAAGTGATGATCACCGCTTCTATTGGGATGATTATTCTGGCGATCACCTTGCCTTCATTTACACAGGTTATCGAGAGCAGTCGTACTAAGACAACTCGAGATCTTTTAGTGAGTGCGTTACAACAATCGCAGCAGGAAGCGGTAACTCATGGCCGTTCCGTTTATTTATGTGCGACCAGTGATGGCAATAGTTGCGCGGCAAATTGGAGTGCAGGTAAGGGGTGGTTAAGTTATATCGACGTGGATCGTAATGGCAGTTACAGCAGTGAAGATCGAATTATTCATGTAACGGTAAATATTAGTGCTCAAATTATTGCATCGAATAAAACAGTTGTGCGTTTTTTCCCGAGTGGGCATGCGGAAGTGACTGAGTTTGATGTATGCAGTAACCATTCCAATGTAGCGAATCAACAAATTAGCCTTACGCGTTCTGGGAGGGTGGAATATGTTTCATCGACGACCTATTGCGATTAATTCCACCCCAAAATATCAATCTGGTTTTACCTTCTTAGAGTTATTAATTGCCGTATTGGTGATAGCCATTGCTATGTTGGGGTACGCCCGTTTGCAAGTTGGTGCACTGCAACAGGCCCGAGAAGCCCGTTTTTCACAACTGGCGTATAACGCCATGTTGGATTTGAGCGATCGCATTCGCTCCGAAGCAACAGCGGCACGTAATGGCGAATTTACCTTTGATAATCTCAGCAGCGGTGCAGCGCCCAGTGCCAATAATTGCACTACCAACAGCTGCAGTCGCAGTGAATTTGCTCAGTTTGAATTACAAGAATGGTTTAATTGGTATAGCGATGCCAGCCGTGTACCCGCGTTGCGCTTTCAAGTGGCGCAACCGGAGTCTAATTTAATCACCATTCAACTGCGATGGGACCCAACGTTATCGGGCGTTACGGAATGCTCTGATGATGGCCAAGCTGCGCAATGTGTGGAGATGGAATTGTGGATGCGTTAATTCGAAATCATCATCGAATAAAGTGGCGTCAGCAACAAGGGATGACCTTGATTGAGCTGATGTTGGTACTCACATTAAGCTTATTTGTTATTGGCATGGTCTTTACCGCCGTGCTGGCAGATAGCAGTGCTTATCAGGCCAGTCATGCGACCAATCAGCTGGTTAATAAAGGCCGCATGAGCTTGCATACATTGCGTTTGTATTTGCAACAAGCGGGTAATCGGGAGCATGAGCAAGTGCTTAATAACGTAAAGCCTGGGCCAACCACCATGACTTTAGGCGGGTTTAGTTGGACTTGGGCCGATGGCCAAGTGATCCAAGCACAAGATGATGTAAGCAGTGGTACTGCACTGACTGGTAGCGATGTCGTGGCGATTCGGCTGTATGGTTCTGACTCTGAAAATGGGGAGGTGTACCGTTGCACAGGCGAGACCTTAGGCAGTGAACAATTGATGACATTGTTGTTTTATGTTTCAGATGCGTTTGAATTGATTTGCCTCGATGATGTGGATAACAGCGCCGTCGTTTTTGAAGAGTCCATTGAGCAAATGCAATTGGATTTTGTGGAAAATAATGCCAGCCAATACGGTTATGTGAGCGCCAATAACGTCAGCGATTGGGCAAATATCGGCCACTTTCGGATCGCTCTGCTTGTGGCGCGTGCGATGAAAGGTGCCCCTTTGGCTACAAGCCAACGTTATGATTTATTAGGCACTGAGATAACGGTTGGTACTCAACTTGGTGCAGATCGCAGTGATACGGTTGGTATGGTTCGCCAAGTCGTTCGCGACAATATTACGTTACCGAACAATCGGAGTTATTAACCATGCCCTTGGGTTACAGTCGTCGTATTCAGTGTGGGATTGCGTTATTAAGCGCCTTAATTACTGTGTTAATTGTCTCGATTTTAGGGGTTGCAATCGGTAAGCAAGTTTTGGATGAACGGCGTAATAGCACCTTGTATTACGATCACACCAGCAGCTTAATTCGCGCAGAATCGGCGTTAGCCGAAGCGCGCGCGGTGATCACAGAAAATGATCCTTCTATCAGCAGTCGGCTAGATCCAGATGATGAAAATACCTTATTGGTCGCGGCATTTAGTGCGGGGAATTGGTGGCAAACCGAAAGCAATTGGGCCGCAGCCGTTGAAGTGACCAAAAGCAGTAACGCGCTTTTAGCTGGCACCCCAGTATATGTACTGGAAGATGCGGGTACTGAACCGCAATTAGATTTAGGCCGGAATCTACCAGTACGTCGTTTTATTAAAATCACAGCTAGGGCCAGTGGCTTAGGTTCAGCAGAGTCGGTTTTGCAGGCGACGGTCGCCGTTATGGAGTAAAGCAATGCGAACACATTTGGGGTTCAGTTTAATTGAATTAATGATTACGGTCGTCCTCATTGGGATGCTAACGGCCATTGCGTATCCGTCATATAGCGGCTACGTGCAAGACAGCCGTCGTCAAGTGGCGAAGCAAGTTTTGTTGGAAGCCGCGCAAAAGTTGGAGCGCTATTATGCGCAAAATTTTAATTACGATGGCGCCATCAGCAATGGCGCGGTAACGGTTGTTACTCCGGATACCAGCTTTGAAGACTTTTACACCTTAACCGCCACTGCCAGCGCTAATACCTTCACCTTAAGTGCCGCGCCACTGGGTAGCCAAGCAACAGACGAATGTGGCACGTTAACGTTAAATCAGGCGAACCAAACGACCCCGACGGATAACGGTTGTTGGTAAGCGCACGACAAGGATGATCAGAATGAACAGGGACAGTTCTGCCCGTTGGCTAAAACAATGTGTAATGCTTGGCGCCACCTTTGCATTAAGCCCAATGAGTTGGGCGGCGAGTGTGAGCACCATGCCGCTTGCGACTGGGCCATTGAATGTGGGGCAAGATGTTGCACCGATGGTGATGTTGGTTATGAGCCGAGATCACACGCTCTATTTTGAAGCCTATAACGATGCCTCCGATCTAGATGGGGATGGTGTCGTGGATTACCAATACAAGCCCAGCATTGATTACGACGGCTATTTTAGCTCTGAAACCTGTTATGAATATTCGAGTGCAAACAGTTATTTTCAGGCGGTTGCTAGCACAGACGATAAAACCTGTAGCGGATCTTGGAGTGGGGATTTTTTAAATTACCTCACCATGGCAAGGATCGATTTGCTGCGAAAGGTACTTTATGGTGGCTATCGTGCGACTGATACCGCCACGAGTACGGTATTAGAGCGAGCATTCATACCGCAAGATGCCCACAGCTGGGGTAAACAATATCAATCGGTTGCAGTAAATGGGTATGACATCTCGAAGTACACCCCTTACAGCCTGCCAAGCAGCGGCAACAAGCACTTTTTTGGCACCGCCAGCTTTAGCAACAACGGCGCGCCCGAATTGCGCGTGATTGAAAATCAAGCCGCTAATAGTGGTGATTGCAGCATCTGGGATTGGGCCAGTACCGAGCGCCCCGTATTAGATACCCAGCCTGATAATAATTGCAGCAGCAGTACGCAAACCAGTTATGTGGTGCGGGTTGCCGTGTGCGATACGGATTTTTTAGAGTCGAATTGCCAGCAATACCCCAATGGCAATTACAAACCCATCGGTTTATTGCATGAATTTGGTGAAAACGATTCGATGGAGTTTGGCCTATTAACCGGCAGTTACACCAAAAATTTATCGGGCGGAGTGCTGCGTCATGCGGTGGGCAAATTCAGTGAAGAGATCAACGCTGAGGATGGCACCTTTGATCTGACGGCCAATGGGTTAGTGCCAACGATTGATAATTTTCAAATTAAAGGGTTTACCTACAATAGTAAGTATTATTACACCACCCCCAGCGGTGGTGTTTGGATAGGCTCTCGCCCCACGCAGGAGGGCGATTTTATTGATTGGGGTAACCCGGTTGGGGAGATGCTGTATGAAAGCATGCGCTACTTCCATGGCGAAGGCAAAGCCAGCACGGCTTATGCAACGGATGGCGACACCAGCTATGGCCTTCAACAAGCCACTTGGGATAAACCGTACGACAGCCGTCAATACTGTGCCCGAGCCAACAATCTGGTGATCAGCGACATTTATCCTTCGTATGATGGTGATCAGTTGCCAGGGCCACTGTTTGATGTCAGCAGTACTGGGGTCGATTTACAGGTTAGCAGCTACAGCGACACCGCCTTGACCGGTTTTAATGCCAAAACCTTGCTTGATAAAGTGTCTGAACTGGAAGGCATTAATGGCCAATATTTTATTGGTAATGCCAGTAATGATAACAGTGACACCGGAGCGCCAACCGTGAAAACGGTGACCAGTTTGGCCGACATTTATGGCTTAGCGCCGCAAGAACCAACCAAATATGGCACCTACAGCTCTGCAGCGGTGGCTTATTATGGCCGCGAAACCGATCTCTTCCCCAGCGAAAGCAGCCATCACGCCGTGGCTACCTATGTGGTCGCCCTCTCTTCCCCGTTGCCCGACATCAGCATTCGTGTCGGGAGTAACACCATACGTATGGTGCCCTTTAGCAAAACGGTTTATGGGGCAAATTATAGTATTTACAACGACAAAGACAGTTTTCAACCCACCAGCACCATCGTTGATTTTTACATTACCAGCCTGACTGAGACCAGTGGTGAATTTCGAATCAATTACGAAGATGTGGAGCAAGGTGGGGATTTTGATATGGATTACATTGTGACCTATCAATATGAAGTGGATACCCTTTGCCCCTATCCAGACGTAGCTTGCAATGCGGAGGAAAAAAAGTTGGGGGTTAAGATCACCTTGACCTCAGAAGAAGACACCAGTGGCATGGAGATGCACGCCGGTTACGTTATTTCAGGCACCACACAAGATGGCATCTACTTAGATATTGCCGATTCAAAGGCCGCCCCTAAAACGTATTATCTGGATACGGTCGGCAGTGATGACTTGCCTTATCCGAATAACAAACGAACCCTACAAAACAGCACTGCCACCCTGCCCAAAACCTCCATGACACGGCATCTGTTTCCCGATAGCAGTGGTAACGCCGCGCAATTTCTAGAGTCGCCACTTTATTATGCTGCCAAATACGGCACCTTAAGCGAGGAATGGGACAGTGATGGCGATGACGTACCCGATAATTACTTTCCGGTAACCAATGCTAGCGAGCTTGGAAGCAGCTTACGTCAAGCATTTGAGTCCATCGCGGCAGAAGATTCCCCCAGTGTGTCGGTTTTTGACAGTGTGTTTTTAACAACGGACTCTCTGCGCTACCAAAGCAGTTATGATCCCAATGACTGGACTGGGGATTTGAATGCCTATGGCGTTGATGCCAGCGGTGACTTTTCCAACATCGCCACCTGGAGTGCGGCTGCACTGTTAGAGTCGTCATATGGCCGTGATGGCGACTATAGCCGGCGGCTCGTGTATACCCAAAATGATGAGACCGGTGCCGTTTTTCGATTGCAGGCAGAGCAAGATGCGTTGAGCCAGCTGAGCGACGCCCAACAAGAGGGGCTCAAACAATACGCCACGGGTAAGAAAAAAAATCAAATCGATTACGCATTGGCATTAGTGGCTTACCTCTTGGGCGAACGCAGTAATGAGGATGATTCCAATTACTCATTCCGAAGCCGCGACACCTTGCTGGGTGACATCATCAATTCCAGTCCATACGTCGTTAGCAGTGTCAACAATCACAACGTCGCAAAATCGGTGGTGGTGGTCGGTGCGAATGATGGCATGGTGCATTTGTTTGATGCAGATACCGGCCAAGAGCTTTTTGCGTATGTGCCTAGTGGCGCTTATGAAAAACTCGGAGAATTAGCACTATCAACCTACAGCAGTAATCATCAATTTATTGTGGATGGCGATATCACCGGTTTTACCGACAGCGATGGAAAAACCACCGTGGTCGGTACCTTAGGTCATGGGATAAAAGGCCTATACGCCCTTGATGTCAGTGATTTAAGCCAAACGCAGGGCGCCGATGTTGTTCAATGGGAAATTAAAGCACAAGGCGATTTTAGCGAGCTTGGTTATACCCACGCTAAGCCGACCATTGCCAAACTGGCCAATGGCAAAACTGGGGTGATTTTCCCAAATGGTTATAACGCTGGGGGCGATGGGGCGATATATATTGCCGATCTCAGCGATGGCAGTTTAATTAAGAAGCTGTCCGTTGGCAGCCAAACGGCCCCAGAAGACATGCCCTACGCCAATGCCCTAGCAGAGCCGGCAGCAATCGATTTAAATAGCGATGGCGTGGTGGATAGGATTTACGCCGGCGATCTGTATGGCAACTTATGGGTCTTTGATGTCACCGATGAAGACGCCAATAATTGGACGCTTGCCACTGCGGATAAACAACCACTGTTTACGGCTCAAAGCCCAAGCCTGCAAAGCAGCAGTTCAGGGATCGCAACCGAGTTTGCCACTCAAGCCATCACCGTTCGGCCATCCTTTGCGGTCCATCCATATGGCTTAAGCGAAGGCGTGCTCGTCTCTTTTGGTACGGGGTTGTATGTGCGCAATCAAGACGCCAGCAGTACGGATCAGGCCACCCAATCGTTTTACGTTGTGTGGGATAAGCTTGATAACGCCAGCTTGAATGACAGCCGAGACAACACCACACTACAGTATAATACCTTACTGGCGCAGTCGATTATTGCGCAAACCAGCACCACCCGAACGCTGACCGAATCCGTGCTGGATTGGGAAAATCATCGCGGGCTATATATTGATTTGATTAATACCGCTGATAATAACACCGACAATTTAGGTGAACGCCAAGTCACCACCAGTTTGTCGCTGACCGACAGTGTGGCCTTTACCACGATGACGCCAAACGAAGACATCTGCAGTTCTGGTGGCGGTGGTTGGTATATGTCCATCAATCTGCATACGGGGCTGCTGCAAAACAGTTATCAATTTGATTACATACCGCCTGAGCCATCGGTGATTGTGCTGCCGCCAACCTTAACGGAAACCACTCTTGTTGATGAAGATGGCAATGAAGAGACCGTGATTGTTTGTGAAGACGATTGCGATCCCTCTAATTTGATATTCGTTGGGGATGAGGTGTTTGAAGACACCGCAACCCCTGTTGGGCTGCTAAATTGGCGGCGTCTCTATTAATCAGAATGCGATGTCGGCACGTTTTGCCGTGAAATGTTGAAAATAATTCAAAATGCCAAGGAGAGATCCTTGGCATTTTTTGCGTCTATAAAGATCCAATCTATCTATATTGGTCTATGACATGACGGCCACTTCTCCCTTTGCCAGCCGCGGTTTTAGTTTATTAGAAGTGTTAGTGAGTGCGCTGATTTTTACGCTTGGCGCCTTAGGACTGCTGCAGTTGCACTGGTACGCCAAGCGTACGGTTGCGGCCGCACAAGCCAATCAATTAGCTTTGCAACTGGCAAGCGACATGCTCACTCGCTTACAGTTAAATCCCAGTGAATGGGGCGCTTACCCATTAGTGGAAGGGATGTTTGGTTTAGGGCAAGTGCCCAAACCCACACTGCTTTGTGAGGCGCCGGCTGCCTTGATAGAGGCGACCATCGATGATGCGGGCAGTTGCACACCAGCGCACCGGCGCCAATGGGATCAATATTGGTGGGATCAAGCGTTGGCTGGGCGAACCATGTTGCGCCAAAGTGCCACGCAAACGCATGCCATTGGCATGATGACAGGCACGCAAGGCTGCTTAATGCTGGAGCAAGAGATAATCTCGGTGGTGATCCGCTGGCCTCGCAGTGGAAATCGAACGGCACTCCTCACCAGTTGCAGTGAGCCGGCAACCTCTGAGTCTCATCATCAAGTGGTGCTCAGTGCACTGCGGAGCGCCTCATCATGATGGCCCCACCTCCATGTCGAGGGTTTACTTTAACTGAGTTGTTAGTGGCGCTTGCGCTTGGGATCAGCAGCTTAGCGTGCATTTATTCATTATTGGTGGTGTCTCATCGCAGTGTTATCAGCACCCGTGCTCATCAGCAATTGCAACAAAGTGGCCGCTTAGCACTAAGAATTTTGCAGCAAGATATTGCACAAGCTGGTTTTTTTGCTGAGCTAACCGGCACGGATCTGGCGACCACGGTTCGCGCAACTGTGCCGCTTGCGGCCGCTGAAGATTGTCGAGGCGGCGGCAGTAATAATGGCAGTTACCCCAACGATGCTGGCTTTTTTCGGGTGTTATGGGCCACCGCGGAACCTGATGCGTACGAGATAGGCTGTGCCCGCAGCGCAGTGCCGGATTCGGATCTCTTGCAGTTAAAGCGCTTAGACGGTGTCGCCATTAATCAAGGCTATGATCCTAGCGAAATTTACATGGCATTGAATGCTCAAGAAGGGCACTTTTTTGTTGGGATAGATGGGCCACCTTGGTTGGCACAAGGGCGGCAATATCGCTATCGACATCGGCTTTATTTTGTTGCGCTTAATAGCGCTCAGCAGCCCACCTTGTATATGCACGATTTAAGCGCCTCTGGCATGGCACGCGCCAGCGCTTTAGTGGAAGGAGTTGAAGCCATTGAGTTTTTGATGGGGGTAGATCGAACTGGTGACGGGGTGGTGGATCAATATGTACGTCCTGATGACGTGGCGGAGTCTTGGTGGGATCAGAGCAGCCAAGCGCGCATTGTTGCCATCCAAATTCAAGTGTTGCTGGTGAGTTTGCAGCCCGATCCCACCTTTGATAGCAGCACACTGCGTATCGCCATGGCCAGTGGTGAGCGGACGGTGAAAAACGATGGGCGGCGCCGTTTATTATTGTCAGCCATGTTGATACTGCATAACGCGCAGCATGGCTGAAAAATGTGGGGAGGCTACATGGAAGTACAGCAAGGTGTTGTTCGGCCGAATGCGGTATCCGCTGCGTCATCACAGGGGTTTGTGCTGCTGGCGGTAACATTACTCTTATTGCTTATGAGCACCGTGGCCTTAGCGCTGGCGGCAAGCAGTCGTCTTAACGCTCAGAGTAGCAGTGCCGATGGCGCACGACAGCACGCTTTGTGGCAATTGGCTCAAGCACAGCATATGGCGCTGCGCCAGCCACAGAGGGTGGATGCCATTGAGCCTCTGACTCTTTTAGTTGAGGAAAGCATCACCACCGAAGTGCGGCTGTTACAAACCGGCGCCTGTCGTCGGCAAGTGGCAGCCAGTGCTGTGGATGTCCTTCAATGTCAGCAACAAGAGTGGCAGAGCACCATTAGATTTGGGCGTCAGCAGCGAGGCAGTGTCACGCTGATCACGGGCATAGAGCAGCCGTTACTGGCCAGCGCTTTCACCGATAACTTCACCGATAACATGGGGGAGTAACTTATGGGAAAATTACGCATACAGTATACGGTTGGCCGCCTTGTCATTGCGATGCTGTGTCTGCTGCTTGGGGTTGTCGCCCAAGCGCAAGGTGATGACACCGATATTTATTTAGGGCGGCCTACGTTACGGCCACAAGTACTGCTGCTATTGGACAGTTCGGCCTCGATGAAAACCCCTGTGAGCGCAGAGATGCGTGCCGCCACCACGTCATTGGACACGATAAATCCACACTTAGCGCCCCTGTCTCGTTTCTCGTTGGCCAAGCAGGTACTGCAAGCGTTAATGGCCAACATGCCCCAAGTGGATTTTGGGTTGGCGTTGTTTGCTGCCCATATCGAACAACAGCACCCTACCAGTGCGGGAGTGGCCAGCGCGTATGGCGGGCGGATTGTCTCGGTCATTGGCACGCCAGCGGCTGAAATCGTCACCCAATGGACGGCGGCAGATGTTGGTGGCAGCGCTCAACTTTGCGACACTTTATTAGAAAGTTACCAATATTTTAGTGGCGGAACGCCATTACCCGCTCCCGTGAATGAGCGCCCCAGCGGGCTGCCGAACGACGCCAAGGCACTGGATGCGGAGGGCGATTACCGTTCGCCATTGAGCGCGTGTCAGGCACAGGCGTACGTTGTTGTGATAAGCGATGGTCAGCTTGATGCCATTACGGAACCCGCAGGATCGGGACAGAGCGCTTTAGCGGCTGAAGAACCATTGACTGACGCCTTGCCTTTTAACGCCCCAGTAGGGTTGAGCCATCTGCGTGATTTACCTGCCATTGCTCATTATCTCTACCAGCACGATCTCCAGCCAAATCTGCCAGGTCAGCAGCGGGTGGTGACTTATACCATTGGCATGACGGACGCCAGCGACGACGGCCATCAAGCGGCTGTAGCACGATTGCAAGCAACGGCTCAGGCTGGCGGTGGTCGTTATTTTTCAGTCGCGGAGGCGCAGCAATTAGCCAGCCAAATCGAACGGGCGTTAACCGACATTCAAACGCCAATGGTCAGCTTTACGGCTCCAGCGGCTCGTGTGAATTCCAGCAGCCATCCTCACTCTGAACGTGCTTTGTATTATGGCTTGTTTGAGCCCAGTGAACGGCCTCGCTGGCAGGGTAATGTCAAAAAATTACGGCTTGATGAGCAGGGGCGAATCTTAGACGCACATGGTGAATTAGCACTGCAGGCCGATGGGCAATTACGTCCAGACGCTTGCACTATCTGGCAGGCTGACACTTGCCAGCAAACATCGGCACAGGCGCCGATCATGCGCGGCGGTGTCGCGGAGGCACTAATCAAACAAAGCGCACGGCAACTGTATGTGGCCCACCCAGAGGGGCTACGCCCTTTAACCCATACGCATTTATTGGATGTGGTTGGCGGCAGCCATGATGACTTACTCCATGCCATGGCATTACCACCAGAGGCCAAGGTTGAACCTTATCTGGCTTGGTTGCAGGGGCAAGATGCTTTTGATGAAGACAATGATGGTTATCAACAAGAGCCGCGTTTAAGTGCGTTTGGCGATCCGCTCCACAGCAAGCCGCTTGTGATTGAATATGGCACAAATGCGGAACCCTCGACGTGGCTGGCGGTGGGCACGAATCACGGTTATTTACATATGTTTGCCGATCATGGCGAGCGTGTTTCGGAAGCGTGGGCCATCTTTTTGCCTGAAGCCTTGGCGAAGGTGCCGATCTTAGCTCATAACAATGTCAATGCCGTTACCACTGCTGTGGCCGAGTCTGAGCGGATCTATGGCCTTGATGGAACACCGGTGGCCTATGTAGCCAAAGCGCAAAATGCTGAAGGCCTTCAGGCCGCGCAAGTCTGGTTGTTTATTGGGATGCGCCGCGGTGGGCAGAGCTATTACGCTATTGACATTAGCCAACCGGATCAACCGCGCTTGATGTGGCGATTGTCGCCGCAAACCGCCGGCTTTAGCCAGTTAGGGCAAACGTGGTCAACGCCGGTGATCACCCACATTCCAGGCTATGATCGGCCGGTGGTGATCGTCGCTGGCGGGTATGATCCAAACAAAGATGCTGTCAGTGCCGAGCAAGCGACTCAACTGGGTCGTGAAATCTACTTGATTGACGCTCAAAATGGGCAACTGCTCCATCGTTTTATGGCCAGCGATACGCCAACACGAACCAGCACCCCCTTGGCTGCAACGGATGCGTTGGCCAGTCAAATTGCCGTTTTAGACAGCGATGGTGATGGCCGTACCGATAGACTTTATGCCAGTGATACCGGTGGGCATATTTGGCGAGTCGATCTGCCCAGTGCCGATCGCTTACAGTGGTCGAGCCATTTGCTGGCACGTTTGGGCGGCAGCACTGCCACAGAGGATCGTCGCTTTTTGCATGGTGTCACCGTTGCCCAAACACGGCAACGGATGATCCGGTCGGCCACCGAATCCGCCTCTGAGAACAGTCAACGGTGGGTGGCTTATGACGCCTTAGTCATTGGTTCTGGCGATCGGGCCAATGTCTTGGATAACACCGTTGAGGATCACGTATATGTGCTGCAAGATAGGCACATCCAAACGCAATATTGGCATGCGAATCATCCGCCCCCAAGTGCGATCACACTGGCGCAATTACAGCCGGTCAGTAGTGCATCGGCCATGGCAACCCTGCCATACTCACCTTCTAAGAGCACCTCAAACCAAACCAGCAAGTTGGGCTGGTATTGGCCACTTAGTCAGGGTGAAAAAACCGTGGCCAGCGCACAAGTGGTGGCGGGCATCGCTTATGTACCCACTTATCAGGCGCTTGAAAAAACGCCTTTGCCGGCGTGCCATGTCATGGGGCAAGGGCGTTTATATGGGTTTGATTTGCATACCGGCAGGCGGCAAATTAACTATGATTTAGGTCAGCAATTGGCAGGCAGTGGTACCTTGGTTGTTGTGCCACCGATGGTGGCCTCAGAAGGTGCCACGCCAGCGCCGCTGGCACCACAGCTTCGCTTGGTTGGCGCCGGCTTAAATGCAACGCAGCTGGGTAGCATCACCACCGCACAATCGTTGCTACCAAGGCAAACCTATTACCACTATGGAGGGGAGTAATGGCGTTAAAATCGGCAGGGTTTACTTTAATTGAAGTGTTAGTCGCTGTGCTGATTGTGGCGATTTTAGTGGGCGTTGCTTACCCCTCATATCAACAATATGTCAGTCGTGCCTATCGTGTGGAAGCGCATATGCAATTAAGCCAAATCGCCAACCTTCAAGAGCAATATTTTCTTGATAACCTATCTTTTACCGGTGATTTAACGGACTTAGGATTCGCAGCAAATCCGCTCTTAAGCGACAGTGGCCGCTACCAGATCAGCGCCACTATTAATAATGGCCGCTACAGTTTGAAGGCGGTTGCCCAAGGCAGCCAAGCGACGCTGGATGAGGGTTGTGACACACTGCAGCTCACCATGGAAGGGCAAAAAGTGCCCCAGGAGTGCTGGTAAATGGCAGGCTATCGACAACGTGTGTTCAAGACGCTATTGATGACGAGTTGCGGGGTGTTTTGGGCCGTAGGAGCCTGTGCTGCCGAGCAGGGGCAAGAGTACAAATGCTATGTCTTAGATGAAAATAACCGCCCACATCTGTATTGGGTAGTGGTGCCGCCAAGCCTTCGCCAACGAGTGTTTCAAGCCTTACCGGGCGAATGGTTACAAGATCCTTACGGTCAGCCACTGGCCAAGATTGCCCAAGTGCAAGAGTGTCGTCCCATTGAGCAGCCATTTCAGGCACCCCAAGCGCAGCAATTAGAGGCGCAAAGCCCGCGCTAAGTTTGGCGGGCGGCTCCTTGGGGTTAGGGCAATCCAATTAGCATACTGGCAAACCCCAAATAGATTACCACGCCAGTGGCATCCACAATGGTGGTCACCAGTGGGCCGGAGGCAGTAGCCGGATCTAAGTTTACTTTGGACAAAATAAAGGGCAGCGACAGCCCTATCAGCGAGCCGGCCATTACTACGCAGATCATCGCCATGGTGACGACGATGGCAATGTCCATGCCGCCGCGGAACCACCCTAAGCCGGCAACCACCGCCCCCATGGTGATCCCCAAAGCGGCGGCCACCAACACTTCACGGGCCAACACCGAAAACCAATCTTTGGTTTCCACTTCGCCGGTGGCTAAAGCGCGCACCATTAACGCCGCCGCTTGAGAGCCGGCGTTACCGCCCGCCCCAACCAACAGTGGCATAAAAAAGACTAAGGCCACGTGCGCGGCAATTAAGGTTTCAAAATGAGCAATACCGGCGCCAGACAGCAACGAGCCAAAAACCAGCAGGATCAGCCAGCCAATGCGCTTGCGATACAACTCCCATTTACCCACTTTGTCCATGGTGGTTTCAAGTGCGGCCACCGAGCCGGATTTTTGAGCATCCTCGGTGGCCTCTTCAACCACCGCATCCATGGCGTCATCGTAGGTGCAAATTCCCACTAAGCGATCATGTTGATCGATGACCGGAAGGGCGATCAAATCGTAGTGGCGAATTTTATTGGAAACCGCTTCTTGCGCTTCATCCACGCGAACCGATAACACTTCGGTCAGCATAATGTCGGCTACGAGCCGATCAGGGTTGGATAAAATCAGCTCCCGCAATGAGATGGTGCCCACCAATTGGCGCTCGCCATCAATCACATACGTTTGGTAGATGGTTTCTTTATCGGGCGCTTCTAAGCGCAGCCGTTGCAATGCCTTGCGGACACTCCAGTGGCTGCGCAACGTGGCGTAATCCGAACTCATCATCGCCCCAGCGGTTTTCTCTGGGTACGAGGCCAAGCGCCGAACGTCTTCGCGCTCTGCTTGCGCGAGGCCGGGCAATAACGCTTGTTGTTGATCTTGAGAGAGCTGATTAAATAAATCCGCCCGCTCATCCGACTCCATTTGCGAAAACAGCGCCGCCAGTTCGTTGCGAGGCATGTTTTCAGCAATGCTGGCTTGCGTTTGCGGATCGAGATAAACAAACACCTCAGCGTGATCCGGCAACGCCAATAAGGCCAGTAATTTGGCGGTGATCTGCGCATCAAACTCATTGACGACAGTCGCAAAGTCAGCGGCGTGCATCTGTTCATAGGCGGCCCGAATGGCCGGCTTATCTTGGGCAGCGAGGGCTTCGCTTAGGGTGGCAAAAAGTTGCGCTTTTTGCATATTCCACCTCCGAGTGTCGGAAGCAGAGCAGCAAGGAGGGCGATCCTATCAATATGGACTCTGCTTACCGAAGATTATGGTTGTTCGGTGTTGTTATCGCATCCCAACTGGGACTGGGAACGGGGTCCATATTGGCCTCCTGTTGCGTTGAATTCGCGGCGATTTTAGGCGCTTACAGGCAGCGAGGCAACCACGATTGTTGCTTTCTAAAGCGAATCAGGAAAATGGCGATAGGGGAGCATCGATGATAAGAGAATGCGCCTCAAGTGCGTTAAGACAACGCACTTGAGGCCGACGAACGCAAAGGCTTTACGGTTGCGGCGTAGGGAAGGGCTGCGGTCGTGGCGTCGTGGCCACCGATGGGGGTAACTGCGGCAAGACAATTTGCGGCAGATCCCCACCGAGCGTGAGCAGGAACTGAACAATCTTCGCGATCTCGTCTTCGGAGCGTTCAATGCCCATCTGTACGCGGTGCATGGTGATCACCGCTTCGCTTAAATCGTAGGTTGAACCGTCGTGAAAGTAGGGGTAGGTCAGCTCAATATTGCGCAGGCTGGGCACTTTAAAAACCATGCGATGGTTTTCTAGCCCAGTAAATTCAAAGCGCCCTTGCGAGGGATTCTGAGTTTCAAAGGGATTGGCCATACCTAAGTACGAATACATCGTGCCTCCAGCGGCGGGGCCCATATGGCAACTGGTGCAGCTGTAAAAATTGGCTTCACTTGGGGTTTTAAAAAGAGCGTAGCCTTCTTGTTCGGCTTGAGTGAGGGCCTCTTTATTGCCGTTGAGGTATTGATCAAAACGGCTGTTGGGGGTGACCAGTGTCTCCTCAAAGCAGGCGAGGGCTTCGGTGACGGTATCCATACTGATCCCGCGTTGGCCAAACACTTGTTGAAATTCTTGCATATAGCCTGGGATACCTTGCAGTACCTCGATGGCTAAATGGTGCTCTAACGCCATCTCTACTGGGTTTTCAATGGGGGCCGCCGCTTGCTCTTTTAAGGTCAGCGCTCGGCCATCCCAGAACTGCGCCAGTGAGTATTTGGCGTTTAAAACGGTGGGCGAGTTAATGGGGCCCTCTTGCCATAGATGGCCAATCGAGGTGGGGAGGTTATCGCTGCCACCGGCACTGAGGTTATGGCAGCTGTTGCAAGATAAAAAACCAGATTTTGATAATCGCGGATCAAAAAACAATTTTTTGCCTAATTCCACCATGGCCGGATCGGTGATTTGAGCCGGTTCAATGGGGCTAATGGGCTCATGACTTAATTCGGTGGCGGAATACGCGGGGGCGATAATCGCAAAAAAGCTGATGATCAGCCCCCAAAAATAAGAAAGCGAGGTCATGTCGGTCTCAATGAAAAGCGGTTGTACGAGTGCGCCCTATGATCTCAGAGAGCGGTAATTGAGGCGCAAGTGTAACCAAGGCGCAAGAATTCGAAAATGAAAAAAATGGGCTAACCAAGTGTGCTTGGGCATGGGTTGGCCTAAGTGGTTCTTTTTCCAATAGATGGTGGTCTAATAATCGGCCGCCCTGTGAGCCAGTCTTGGGCGCTAAGGGCGGCGAATGCGAGATCGCGTAACGGTTATTCTGGGGTAACCACAATCAAACGAATGGCGTCCAGCTGCACTTGAGCACGCATTAAGTGCGCTTTAACCATGCTCATTTGCTCTTTAATTGCGTCCAATTCAGCGTCTCGAATGTTGGGGTTAACCGCTTTTAACGCCTGTAAACGCGCCAGCTCATCCCCAAGTTCGCTTTGCATTTTGGCCTCGGCTTGTTTAATTAAAGCCGCCAGTTGTACGCTGACTTGGGTTTCTGCTGCGGCGATTAATGGATGTAGTACCGATTGCGAGGCCGAAACCAATTTGGAACCCGTGTGGCGATTGATGGGCACCAGTTGGCGATTAAATGCGTGAAAATCAATTTTAGCGCCCAGATCATTACCGCCTTTATCCATCAACAGTCGAATGGGGGTTGGCGGTAAAAAGCGACCCAGTTGCACATCCGCAGGGGCAATGGCTTCGGCAACGTAGATCAGCTCTAAAAACAGGGTTCCGGCAGGCAAGGCTTTGTTTTTCAACAAAGATACGCCAGTACAGCCGGTGTCTGATGAGGTGATTAAGTCGATGCCGGCAGCCACCATCGGGTGCGCGGGTGTAATAAACTGAAAATCATCACGAGATAACGCCGTATCTCGATCAAACGTAATTGAACAGCCTTCATCACGCAGCCCCGGGTAGCTTGGGTATAGCATGTGCTCGGTTGGGTGCAGTACCACCGCATTTTCACCGCGATCATCTTGGTGAACCCCAATGACATCCCATAACTTCAGCATAAAGCTAACAAAGTCGGTGTCGTTATCGGCATCGGTTAGTTGGCTAACCAGCGCCTGTGCTTGTGTGCCGCCGTTGGAATTCAGCTCTAATAAGCGGTCACGGCCGGCTTCAAGCGCGGCTTTATGCTCAGCCGCGCGAGCCGCCGTGGCTTCGATAAGAGGCGCCAAACCCTCGGTTTCACCGGCGAGTACGGCCAACAGTTGGTCATTAAACTCATTGTACAGTAAATGGCCGCCTTGGCAGTTTTGCTCAAAAGCATCCATGCCTTTATCGAACCATTCCAGCAGGTGGTGTTGCGCGCTGTCTTTGATGTATGGCACATGGATTTGTACATCGTGGCGTTGCCCAATGCGATCCAAACGGCCGATACGTTGCTCTAACAGATCGGGGTTATGCGGTAAATCGAACATCACCAAATGGTAGGCAAACTGGAAGTTGCGCCCCTCTGAGCCAATTTCAGAGCAGATCATCACTTGCGCCCCACCTTCTTGCTGCGCAAAGTAAGCGGCTGCTTTGTCCCGCTCTAAAATCGACATGCCTTCGTGGAAAACGCCAGCTTGGATGCCCTCGCGGGTGCGCAGCGCTTCCTCGAGCTGTAAGGCGGTGGTGGCTTGAGAGGCGATAACCAGCACTTTTTTGGAGCGGTTGGCTTTTAAAAACGCCAGTAACCAGTCCACTCGGCTATCAAACTGCCACCAAGAAGCGTGGCCTTTATCCCCTTCAAATTGTTGGTACAACTTTTCTGGGTAGAGATTATTTAAGATTTTTTGGTCGGTACTGTTGGCGCCGCCAAACATATTCGACACTTTAATGGCGGTGGCGTATTGCTCTGGCAGTGCTAATTCAATGCGGTTGAGTTTACGGGCGGTAAAACCAGACACTCCTGCGCGGGTGTTACGGAATAAAACACGGCTGGTGCCATGGCGATCTAGCAGGCTGCGTAGTAGCTGTTCGCGGGCATGACTTTGGCCTTGGGCCATGGCCGTCAAATGCTCAGTTAGCTCTTGTTCTGGAAGTAATTTTGCCAGCGCTTCCGTTTCGGTTGTCGTCAGTTGGCGCTCGGCTAACAGCGCTTCTGCCGCTTCGGCAACCTGTTGGTAGCTTTGTTCTTCTTGTAAGAATGTTTCGTAGTCGTAGAAGCGGTCTGAATCGAGTAATCGCAGTCGAGCAAAGTGGCTTTGATGGCCAAGTTGATCGGGCGTGGCCGTCAGCAAGAGCACCCCTGGGATCTCTTCTGCTAAGGCTTCCACAATTTCATAAGCGCGGCTGGGTTTGTCGGCACTCCAAGTTAAATGGTGCGCTTCATCCACCACTAACAGATCCCAGCTTGCCTCTAAGGCTTGTTCAAAGCGTTTCTTTTTACGCAATAGATCCAACGAACAGATGATCAACTGTTCGGTTTCAAACGGGTTGTCGCTGTCGGCCAACGCTTCAATACAGCGCTCTTCATCAAACAGCGAAAAACGCAGATTAAAACGGCGTAACATTTCAACCAGCCATTGGTGCTGTAAGTTCTCTGGTACCAAAATCAGCACTCGTTCAGCGCGGCCGTTTAAGAGCTGTTGGTGCAGAATGTGGCCTGCTTCAATGGTTTTACCCAGCCCCACTTCATCGGCCAGTAACACTCGCGGAGCGTGACGCTGGCCAACCTCATTGGCAATAAACAACTGATGTGGAATTAGCCCCGCCCGCGGGCCTTGTAAGGCGCGTAAGCCATTTTGTTGCATGGCATGGCGCTGCTGCTGACATAGGTAACGGGTAACAAAGTATTCCATCCGGTCTATTTGGCCGGCAAACAAGCGGTCTTGCGGCTTGTTAAAGCGGATTTGATGGTCGAGCAAGGTTTCCCGCAGGCTCACGGCGGCCCCAGTGTCACAATGAACCCCATGATAGGTGAGTAATTCGTTATTATTTTCAATGCTCTCAACGGTCATTTTCCAGCCTTCATGGCTGCTGATCTCATCCCCTTGATTGAAGATGACGCGCGTCAGAGGCGCTTCTTGAATGGAAAACATCCGATTGTCGTCGGTGGCTGGGAATAGCACGGTGACCATTCGGCCTTCAACGGCAACTACGGTGCCTAATCCGAGATCGGATTCGGTGTCGCTGATCCAGCGTTGACCTAAAGCAAAGGACATAATAAGAGGAACTCCTAATCAGGAAATGGCTGGCAAAAAAGGCGCGTATCTTAACCAAATTATGAATCGCAATCATCTGCTTAATTGGCACAAATGATGATTTAATCCCCATTTGTTGAGGGGCGCTTCAGTGTCGTCTTCGGCCTCTGGTGGCGGCGCGCCATTAAGGCGCATCTGGGGCCATCGCAGCGTTGCTCATCGTTGTGATGACCATGCCTGTTTACACAAAAGTGGTTCAACCATAGCAAACGACAAAGAACCAGTGCACGGCCATTGATAGGTTCTGATAATATGCGTTTTTTATTTGGTTTATTGCGTTGTTTTAGCTGTGAAATCACCCATCCTACGTCGTTACAAACGAGCGGTTTTTTATACCTATGTGGCCGTTGTAATACTCGCTTTATTAACGGTGCGCGCGGATTATGAGTACAAGCTAAAGCCGCTGTTAAACCACAAAGAAGCGCTTGTATCGCAGTACGCGCGTCAAGTAAACCTGCTGTTAGAGTCCAATTTACTGGTATTGCAATCGCTCAGTGATTTCATCAGCGATGAGTTAAACCAAGCGCCGCTAAATAGTGACCGTTTAGACTGGCAATGGCAGCAATATCAACAAGAAGCAAACCAGCTATTGGCACTGCAAGCGCTGCGTCAAGATCCGCACCAAATGGGCTACACCCATATGCAAGGGATGGATGCCACGCGTCTCGACAGCTTTTTTGCCGAATGGAATATGATGCAGCGGTTATCCATGGCACTGCCCATGGCCGCACGTATGCTGCCTACGGCTGAGCAAATTTATTATTTATCGGCACGTCATATGGCAGTGGGTTACCCTTGGGCCGGTGATCCTGACTTTTCCTATGAGCGCTTATTAGGGCTGCCGTTATTACGTTTAGCGCAGCCGAAAAGTAACCCTGGACGCAAGCGTTTTTGGAGCCAAGGATTTCATGGCGAAGATGGCAGCATGATTGCTACCATCGGTATGCCGGTTTATCTGTACGACCAATTTCTTGGAGCGATCTTTGTTGACTTAAATTTGCAGCAGCTTGGGTTGCAAATAGAGCAGTACTTTGAATCGGACAGTTTGGTGATGGTGATCGACAGCGATCAGCAGCTGCTCATGCACTCTAAAAGAGAACATGCCCCATTTTTTGCTGGCACCTCATTGAGCCAAAAATTGCCACCAGAACTGCGTACTGAGCCACTTTCACTCTTAATTAAAAGCAACCACGGTCGTTTAATTAACGATTATTATGTGCGCAGTGAACCGCTGCAAAATGCCCCATGGCAAGTGCTATTTATCCAATCACAAGCCAGTTTAACGGCGGACATTGTGTTGGGGCTAGAGTCCACCTTTTGGATTTTATTGGTTGCGTTATCGCTGCTGATCTCACTGGTGCACCTCTTTGTTTTCCGCACCTTTGTGCGTCCGGCCATGCTGCTGTTAAAACACTTAGAGCGCAGCACCGAATCACTGCAAGCGTTGCCCAATTCGATAGATGCCGGCTGGCGCCCATGGTTTGAATTGGTCAGCCGTACCTTTGAGCAAAATCAGCAATATACTCACCATTTGTCTGAGCAAAATCGCCGCTTAGATAAATTGGTTGCGCAGCGCACGGAACGTTTGCGGTTGGCTAACGAGCAGCGTGAGCGAGATTTCTCGCTGATGCGTAGCTTGATTGATGCGATCCCAGAAGCCATTGTCTTTAAAGACACCGCCGGACGTTACTTAGGATGCAACAAGGCCGCAGAGGGGCTGCTTGGGCAAACGGAGTCGGAATTAATTGGCTGCAATTTGTTGGATGTGGACGACTCCTCAGATGCGGCGCGGCGCATGCAAGAGGAGCAGAGCGTCTTACAAAAACGAACGCCCCAACGTTTCCAAGAACATTGGTCTGTGGAAGGGAAACAGCTGCAATTAGATGTATTACGGCTGCCCTTTTATAGCCGCCGAGGGGAACTGCTGGGGTTGATTTCAGTGTGGCGTGATGTCACGCGCGACAGACAACAACAAGAGCGTTTACAACTCAGTGAACGACGCTACCACATGGCGATGGATGCGGTAGAAGATGGCATGTGGGACTGGTACTTAGACTCTAACCACATCATTTGTAACCCAGCCTACTACACCATGCTGGGATACCAAGCGGATGAGTTTCCTCTGTTGTTGGAAACCTTCTACGACTTGATGCATGACGACGATCGTCAGCGAGTTGAACGCTATGCCGAAGACTATATGGAGCATGGCCAAGCCGCCTATAATATTGAGTTTCGATTGTTGGGCAAAGATGGTGCCTATCGGTGGATTTTGTCTCGCGGCCGTGGGGTGGAATTTGATGCCCAAGGGCGTTTATTGCGGATATTGGGGACGCATAAAGACATCACACGCCAAAAAGAAAATGAAGTGACCCTGTTAGAAGCAAAACAGGACGCGGAACTGGCAAACCGCACGAAAAGTGAATTTTTGGCTAACATGTCGCATGAGATCCGCACGCCAATGAACGCGGTCTTGGGCATGTTGGAATTGACGTTGCGTACCAATGTGGATGCGCGTCAATTGGATTATTTAGACAAAGCCAAAACCAGCGCGACGTCGCTGTTGCGGATCATCAACGACATTTTGGATTTCTCGAAAATTGAAGCCGGCAAACTGGAGCTGGAACAGCGCAGTTTTTCTTTAGAAAAAGTATTGGATGAAGCCTTGGCGCTGGCCAGTGTTGGCTTACAAAACAAGCCCGTAGAGCTCTTACTGTTCGCCCCAATTAGCAGTGGTTTGTACATCCATGGTGATTCATTAAGGCTTGGGCAGATCTTAACCAATCTGCTTTCAAACGCCGTCAAATTTACCCATCAAGGGGAAATTGAGTTGGGCTGTGAAGACGTTGAAGACGTCGACGGTCGCATCACCTTAAAATTCTGGGTACGTGATACAGGCATTGGGATCTCCCCCGCACAGCAACGTAAATTGTTTGATCCCTTTAGCCAAGCCGATGGTTCGACAACGCGCGAATACGGTGGCAGCGGCTTGGGGCTGTCCATTTGCAAGCATTTGGTGTCATTAATGGGGGGCGACATCACACTCAGCAGCGCTGTTGATAAAGGCACCACCTTTAGCTTTACCATTGATGCCGTAAAATCCGAGGCGCCTTTGGTCAGCGCTACGGCAGCCTTGAACGCCATTCCCAACCCGATGGCGGGATTAACCGCCTTGGTGGTGGATGATAACCCTACGGCGCTGGCCATGTATGGACGGCAATTGACGGCGTTAGGCTTTAAAACAATCCGTGCCAGCAGTGCTGAAGAGGCGCTATTCCAATTAAGCCACCACCAACCCGCGCTGGTCTTACTGGATTGGCGGATAGCGGGCATGGATGGGCTACAATTGGTTGATGAGATAAGTCAATTACATCTGGCTGGTGACTTAGATAATTACCCAGAGATCATTATGATGACTGCCCAAAATCAGGCAGAATTAGCGCCGGATTTACGCCCGCAAACCATCAAGGCCATTTTGCCTAAACCATTTAGCCAAACGGTGCTGCAAGATACGGTGTTGAACGCCTTTGCGACCCCGTTTCAGCCGCCTGTGGATCTCACCTCTGAACTCACTACTGCGATTGTGGAAGAGCCGCACGCGATGCACATTTTGCTGGTTGAAGATAATTTAATTAACCAACAGGTGGCGAGTGAACTGCTCAAAAGCGCCGGTTATCAAGTAACGGTTGCGGAAAATGGCCAAGTGGCTGTCGACAATGTCGCGCATCAGGCGTTTGATTTGGTGCTCATGGACATTCAAATGCCGGTGATGGACGGCTTAACCGCTGCGCGTTGCATTCGTAAAACGCACCCAGATCTGCCCATCGTTGCTATGACGGCGCACGCCATGAGTGGAGACCGAGAGAAGAGCTTGGCCGCAGGCATGAACGATCACATCACTAAGCCGATTGTGCTGCCACAATTGTTTGAAGTATTAGCCACTTATTTAGGTAATGCGGTGACATCTCCATGCTAAAACCACTCCAACGTTATTTATTGCTGTTGGTCGGTTGGTTGGCCACAGCATTAGGAATACTGGGCGCGTTTTTACCCTTATTGCCAACGGTGCCTTTTTTATTACTGGCCAGCTACTGCTTCGCTCGCAGCTCGGCGCGTTGGCACCATTGGTTACGTACAAATCGACTGGTTGGCCCTATTTTAATTAACTATTTAGAGCGACAAGGGCTGACTAAAGGGCAATTGATAGGCACCTTGATAAGCCTCTGGTGTGGCATGGCCATCAGCATCTACCTAGCACCGCTGTGGTTCATTAAAGGCGGATTGTTGGTGATTGCCTTGGGCGTGACGATTCATTTATGTCGCTTACCGCGTTTACCGCGTTTATCATAACCGCCGTTAGCGCGTGCTTGTGCTAGCGTCGATTGCACGTTTCATTTTGGTTTGTGCGCTAAAGTAAATATTGAATGTTGTTGGAGTTCGAGCGCATGGATCTTTCTCTTTCTTTGCCTTCTACTGCGGCAGAATCGCCATGGCCGCTGGATCGGCACGCGCTGATCGCCCTGATGGCATACCCTCGTCGCAAAATGCGCGAACACATTGATGGCCGGCAATGCGCCCACGCCTTGTTTTATAATCCCAGTGCGTTTGATTGCATTACCTGTGAGCAGGACATGGAATGCCAATGGATTAATCGCAATGATGAGTTAACCGCACTGGAGCATAAAAGCGATGAGGCCTTGCTCAAGGCATTAACTCAGGCGCTGCATTTTGTGGAAGCGCAGCTGACGGCCGCGCATTTAAACCGCCGCGCTTGTCGTTGTGATAACTGCCTATGGCTGCAGCAGGCGCGCGCCTTGTTGCAATTGAGCTAACGGGCATTGCGTCTCCCTGAGCTGTTGCAAAGCCGAGGGCATTGCTATACTCGCGCTTCTTTTATCGGCCGTTGATTCTTTGTTATGACTCCACTTTATCAGCAACGCTTTGGTGGCATTGGCCGCCTGTATGGGGCGTTAGCACTGCAAACTTTTGCGCAAGCCCATGTCTGCATCATTGGCATTGGTGGTGTCGGTACTTGGGCAGCAGAAGCCCTCGCCCGCTCCGGTATTGGCCAGCTTACGTTGATTGATCTGGATGACATTTGCACCACCAACAGTAATCGGCAAATTCACGCCTTAACCAGCACCATTGGTCAGTCCAAAGTGGCGGTTATGGCAGCGCGCATTAAAGCCATCAATCCAGATTGCCAAGTGAATGAAATTGAAGAGTTTATTGACTTAGATAACCTTTCAACTTTAGTGCGTACCGACTGGGATTATGTGGTGGATTGCATTGATGCTGTGAAGCCTAAAGCGGCGCTTATTGCCTACTGCAAACGCCAAAAAATCAAGTTGGTGACTGTGGGTGGTGCCGGTGGCCAGTTGGACCCAACTCGCGTACAAGTTGCGGATCTCTCTAAAACTTACCAAGATCCATTAGCGGCTAAAGTGCGTAATTTATTGCGTCGAGATCATCACTTTAGCAAAAGCCCCAAACGTAAATTTGGGGTGGAGTGCGTTTTTTCTGATGAACCTTTACGTTACCCCAGCGCAAACGGCCAAGTGTGTTTAACCAAAGCCGACGCCGAAGGCCCCAAAGCGATGGACTGCGCGACCGGATTTGGAGCCGTAACGCCCGTAACCGGCACCTTTGGGTTTGTCGCGGCCTCACGGGTGTTACTGAAATTAGCTGAAAAAGCGGAGCGGCAAGCGCGCGAGTCAGCCGATTCAATTTAGCCGCGGAATTTAACATTCAAAACTGCCAATCGCATGTGGTGGATTGCACCAAAGCACACTGCTTTCAAGCTCTAAATAGCAGCTCTGGCTAAAAACACCTAACACGTTATGGGGCTGAAAATCTAAATTTAGCCCTAAAGGTTGATGGATGATGTTTGATGAGTCGATTATGAATCACGAAGTTATGCGATAAACCGTATTTGTATATATTGAGGCTGATTGCAATCTAACCAGAAGGCATGTTGTAATTAGGTATTTTGGCCCAGTAAATTACGAGCTGGAATATATAGCTTAATATCGAGTTCACTTTTACTGGTGTAGATCATTATTTAACATGGAGGTTAAATTGTCAGATTCATGTAGTTGTGGTGAAAATGCTGAACATGGAGCAACTGTAAAACTGTATTGCAAAAATTGTTCTACTGTAGTTGATAAATTTTCGATAAAAAGTCCGCTTAAAGCGATAGGGCTTACAGCGCTTTTTGCGTATGGCGGTAGCCAGTTTATTGACTATGCCATATCCGACAATAGATATCCATTGCCTGTGGAATATGCCGTTTTGGAAGCGTGCGTTAGTTCCTACAAAGAGCCATTGTCATACGGTTCATACAGCTCGAAGAAAACACTTTGCTTGTGTGCCTTGGAAGATACGATGAATGAAATTTCGTACATTCGATATAAAATAGATGAGGATGGTTTCTTGAATGCCTTTGAGGACAATGCAAAGGCATGTCGTTAAAAAAAGGTGCGGCGTTCGCCGCACCTAATTAATTGTTATTTACTCTTAGGTGGATTATTTCCTCGACCACCACCAGAAGGATTCCCTGTTTTACTAGGGCCATTTGGTGGTGGCGTTGCACCAGCTTGAATACGAGTAATAGAGGTTTTTGACATAATAATTCCTTATTATCTGTTCCAATTGAAGTCCCCGTTGGGACATTTAAAAACTAACAGGGTGGCTGGAGACAAATGGGGACAAAAGAGCTACAAACTGAAATTAAAAATTTGCTTGATAGGCTTAATTGGTCGCAAAAAAGATTAGCTCGTGTGATTTATACCGTTACACACGAAATTGATGATGAAGATGAAATTCGTCGCTTTGAGGAAAAAGTTAAAAAGGCGTTGGTTAGGCCAACTACAAAACCAGAACTGTTACTGGGGTACTTAGAGGTTATATCTCAGCACTGCGAGTTCAAGAGTCTAGATATAGTCGTCCCTGTCTACCAGAAAAGTGGCGTATTGAGTGAGCGCATGGAAAAAGGAATACTGTCTATATCAAAGTTAGCCACAAAATTGCTTTGCGACGAAAGTGACCTATAAGCTCCTAAATTCAGATAATAAGTGCGACACTCATGGACAGGCGTAGAAGAGGAAGCCAACTGCTGAAAGTGGTACGCTCTTCTCGCCAAAGAAACAAGCAGTACTACCATGAGTTATCAGCAGTTGACCGAAGGGAGAAGATACCAGATTTCT
>JAWXTX010000015.1:0-38037 GCA_044433165.1 Ferrimonas sp.
GGTGGAGGGAGAAGGATTCGAACCTTCGAAGGCAGTGCCGACAGATTTACAATCTGTTCCCTTTGGCCACTCGGGAACCCCTCCACGGGGTAAAGCGTTGTGATGTTTCAGGCCAACAGAAGTTGAAACACCCAAAAAGATGGTGGAGGGAGAAGGATTCGAACCTTCGAAGGCAGTGCCGACAGATTTACAATCTGTTCCCTTTGGCCACTCGGGAACCCCTCCACGGGGTAAAGCGTTGTGATGTTTTAGGCCAACAGAAGTTGGAACATCTAAAAAGATGGTGGAGGGAGAAGGATTCGAACCTTCGAAGGCAGTGCCGACAGATTTACAATCTGTTCCCTTTGGCCACTCGGGAACCCCTCCACTTGTGCGGCGTATACTAACGATTTCTTTTTTCGTGTAAAGCCATAAAAACAAAAAAAACTAAACTTTTACGCATTTCGTTCGATATAATGAATGAACCGTCTATTTTAGAGTATATTATTTGTGCGCATTGATGCCGATTTCACCAAAGAGATGAATCTGGGGCAGCGGCTTAACCAAGCGGTTAACCAGCAACGCCGCAGCGATTTCTCGTTGATGTTGGCTATGATGGTACAAGACGTACGCTATCAAGGGCAGTTTCAGTTATTACGCCAAGAAGATGGCCAACCGTTGCCATTACGGCGTCAATTTCAACTTCCAGATGAAGCCCCACTTGAAGAGCAATTCAATCGCGATCAGCGCAATATTGAAAATGCGAAAGCGTTTCAAATTGGTGGGTTAGTGCAAGCGCGTTTGCAAGATTGTTTGGCACCATCGCCGTTATCAGTGCGTGGCCGCTATTGTGCCGGCCTGCAGCAAGCCATCGAAAACAGTGAACCTTGGGTTACTCGTCCTGATCCGCATAAGCCACAGTTTAAGCCTTTGCCTCCTGGAGTTGATCTGGCCGATCTTATCTCAGAGCAGCGCTTACAAAGCGAAACACTCTCGGTTGCTTGTTAAAGCACAAATGCCATTTTCGCTTTATTGGCTGCGATGTAATTTGCTTTTATAAAGTAAAGGCGGCCGCGGATTCACTTCTTTTTTCAATCAGTTTCATCCATCAATTCGACCAAACCCAATATAAGCCGCTTTCATTGCTGGTGATCAGTTTGGTTTTTGCCTTTGTCGGTGTGATCTGTCGCACGGTATTGCTAGGGGTGCTCTTTATAATCGGCAACGTTTTTTCTATTTATCTTAAGAAAAGAGGCGTTGTATGTCTTTAAAACATGAACAAACAGCAGCGGATTGCTGTGGTGCCTACGCTGATATTGGCAGTGTTATCTCTGCCGAAGACAACATTTTAGATGTGGACTTTGAGGCTGCTTCTGAAGCGGTTGCGGTTGCCCAATTTGATGAGGCTTTAGCACGCGCTCAAGCGCGTTTTGAAGGCGTAACTGGCACGGCACAATGGCACCCTGAACTGCAACGCATGCAGGGACAGATTCGTTTTAACTATGCGGCAGAACGATTAATTTTTGAGTTAGGTTAATCAACCTCTCAAATTTAATGTTACATCATTGTAATAACTCAGGTCGCTCCTTATGGTGATCTGAGTTATTTCGTTTTTAAGGGTAGCAGGATGACAACCCTAGCCGTCGTTCAGGATGAACGCATTAATCACAATGCACTCGCACTCGAGCAGTCAACTTTAGAGCATGCCAATAAGCTGGTTGCGGAGTTAAAGCAACGAGTGCCAGAAGGGGAAATCAGCGTTTGGGTGGCGTCCTCGGATGCCGAGGTGATCCCGATTGCGATGTCTCATCCTGAATCCGCCTTTGTCCAGCTGGCAAGCTTCGCATTTGCAGAGCATTCTAATCTGTTTCAGCATCTTACCCTTCATGGCATTTTAAAAGCTGAGGCTGCGCGACTACATCCAGCAACCCAGATATTTAATCAAACATTGCTGATCCCCAATGGTATCCATTCACTTTTATTTTTGTCGCTTAAAAGTGATGATAAATTCTTAGGTTTTGCTTTAATCGAATTTAAATCACCGAGCCGTTGGGATTTTGAGGTAACGCTGTCACTCAAATTATTAACTGATAGCTTTGCGCAAACGTTATCACAGCCTACGTTACTCACTGGCTCTGGTTGTGAATTTATTGCGCGTAATGCCGTTGAACACGGCAAGTTAAATTTGTGCGTGATCGAGTTCGAAACAAATAATATTGTCTATGCCAATAAAAATCATGCGCGTTTTTTAGGTAAAGATTTATCTGAAATTATTGGCACTAACTATCGAAGCTATTCCGCACTGACGTTTGAGCCTGAGTGGATTAATGCGGTTCATGAACAACTTGCCAATAACCAACAAGCGAGCGGTGAAATTCAGCTTCATAATAGTTTGGGTGAGGCGCGTTGGTTTGATTTTAAAATTGATTTAGTGGAAGTCGATGGGGAACGTTATCTGTCGGTTATTTCTGAGGACATTACCGAGTCTCAAGCTCAACAAGAGGAGATTGAACGGCTTTATTGGCATTGTCATTTAACCCGTTTACCCAATCGTATTAAATTTTTACACGATCAGCAGCATACGCCTTACAACGCTTTGTTGTTAGTAGACATTGATGACTTTCGCAGCATTAACGATCATTATGGCCTTGATGTGGGCGATTGGTCATTGCAGTATGTGGCAAACAGTTTACTGATGTTAGGAAAACGGTTGAACGTGAGCCAAGTATATCGGATTGGGGCCGGTGAATTTGTGGTGGCGTTTAATCAATACCCTGAGCTTGGCTTGCAAGATATCGCTGGGCAAATTCAACGTCATTACCAAGGTGAACAGGTACTTAGAGGGCAGCGATTAACCATTTCCGTTTCGTTAGCGGGGTTAGATCTCTCGATATTAACAGGGGAATTAACGCCACTAGCGGCGTTAGATTTGGCGATTTTAGAGGCACAAAAAAATCACCGTTATTGTGAGTATGATTTAGCCCTACAGACGGAGCATTTGAATGCAATTCAGTTGCAGTCTGAGTTGAAAGTGGCGTTAAGTCGCCGTGAATTAAAGTTGTATTATCAGCCTCTTATCTCCAATAGTAGTATGGAAGTTGTGGGGGCTGAGGCATTAATTCGTTGGCATCACCCGCGTTTGGGCTTGGTCTATCCGGGGCGATTTATTGATATGGCTGAGCGTACGGGGATGATTAAAGATATTGGGCGCTGGGTTTTTGAAAGTGCGCTATATCAGCTGTATTTATGGCAACGTCGTTGGCCAGCGTTGAGAATGCAAATTAATGTATCGGTTAAACAGTTGTTGGACGAAAATTTCTTTAATATATGCTGGGATCAGTTAAATCGTTATCCAGTAAAGTCAAAGACTGTTGTTTTAGAAATTACCGAATACACTTTGATGGAAGATTTTAAGCGCGTAAGGCAATTATGCGATGAGTTGAGTGAATTAGGGATTGTTTGGGCAATTGATGACTTTGGTACTGGATATTGCTCAATGAGTTATTTAAAACAATTACCATTAACTAAGTTAAAAGTTGACCGTTCATTTGTGGCGGATTTAGAGCATTCTCAAGAAAGCCAAACTATAGTGCCAGCCATTATTGCATTGGGCAAAGCGTTGAATATGTCGATTACCGCTGAAGGGGTGGAAACGCCTTATCAACAAGAGTTTTTAAAACAGCATGGTTGTGATGACATGCAAGGGTTTTTGTACAGCCAAGCCGTACCAGTTAAAGATTTTGAGCACATCCTTGAGCAAGCGTAGCCATTATGCTGAGTTTGGCGCCCTTGTTAAGTAGGGCGCACAGGTGTTGGCGCTTCATTGCATTAGCCGCAACAGCGTTTAAATTTTTGGGTTGAGCCACAAATGCAAGGATCGTTACGGCTGGGTGCTTTGGGGCTTTTAAATAGCTCACCATCACAATAGTACCAGCGCTGTTGTTGGCGAATAAAGCGAGAGCGCTCATGCAGTGCGGCGACGGTCTTGCCTTCGCGATACCACGCTTTAAAGGTGACGTAACCTTCGTTCTCATGCATTTCATCGGCGTCAATTTGCAGCCCGATCCATTGGCTTTGGGTGCAGGCCTCGGCTAATTCCGCTTCGCTTAAGTCGCGCCGAAAATCTGGATGGTGGGTTTCAAATAGATAGTGCGCTTGGCCACAGGCAAATGCGCAATAACGCGATGCCATTAATGCTTTTGGGGTGCCGGCATGGCGCTGAAATAGATGCAAGGGTTGGCAGCATTCAACGTAGAGTTGTTGGCTGCCACAAGGGCATGGTTTCATGGATTACTGCTTTCTTTCGTGTCAAAGGCCGCATCATAGACCAAACCAGCTACCGGTTGCGATTGATCAAACAGCTCGGCTTTTACGCGGCTGGCACAATCGGCCAGAATACGCCATTGCCCTTGCTCATCTTGGGTTAGGGTAAAAACGTATTTGCCACTAAAGCGGGTCGGTTCTTCGTCTGCTGAAGCGGGCAGGTAGTGCACTTGGTAATAACCGGCTTCAATTAATACATCATCTTGTTGTACGCGTTTGGTGCCTCGAAAACGGATTTGAATTTTTCCGTTACGGTGCTTCACTTTATCAAACCAGTGTTTGTAAACGCCTAAGATCCCTTGTGCGTCATCAATAAATGGCTGTTTTTCTGAAACGCCTAGCATCATTGCGGCAGGGTGATATTGGGCTTGCAGCACCTGCGTGTCCAGATGCTGGTAAGCGTGGGAGAACCGCTGATAAATTGCTTGGGTATTGACCTCTGCCAAGGCTGGAGCTGTGCTTACGAGCAGGATGGCGAGTAACCTTAGGTGATGCCATAATTTTGAATACAGCGCTAACAAATCTCAAACTCATTAATGTCTAACCAATAGGCTAATTGTGCCGTGCTCTGTAACCATGTAAAGCAACAAACCATTACAAGATGTGATAATGGTGGCAGAAGTGCACTTAGGGGCGCACGCTTGGATTTTATAAACCGCTGTGTTGATATAATTTTTCAATGGCATCCACTACTGAGTAAATCTTCATGGATCAAGATGAACAGGCATTATTTTGGGCAGAGATGGAAGGCGTTACGCCATTAACTGCCAATGATCAGGTTGTCACTTTTCAGTGTGAGCCTATTTCAGCGGCTCAGTTAGCACGCCAAGCGGCGGCACAAGCGGTTGAGGAAGAAGCATTATTGATGGCGGTTGATGTTGTACCGTTAGCGCCAGAGGATATTTTGGGTTGGATGCGTGGCGGCATGCAGCATGGGGTTTATAAGAATTTACGCTTAGGCAAATACAGTTTAGATGCGCGCTTAGATCTGCATGGGTTGAGTGTTGCGCAAAGCCGTGTGGCGCTGTTGCAGTTTATTCAGGATTGTCAGCGCAGTAACATTCGAAGTGCATTAATTCTGCATGGCAAAGGGTTGCACTCTCAACCGTTTCGCGGGCTTTTAAAAAGTTACGTTGCGGTATGGTTGCCTCGTTTACCCGAGGTGTTAGCGTTTCACAGTGCCTTGCCACAACATGGTGGCACCGGTGCGGTGTATTTACTTTTGAAAAAAAGCACAGCGGAAAAAGTAGCCAATCGCGAACGCCATCAAAAACGTTAACTTGCCAGAGCGGCACACCATACCCGCAATTCGTGTGGGCATGGTGTGTTTGAGTTAGGAAGATGCGGTATTTTCGATCAGCGATTATTGGTCGCTGTGATCGGCGTTTTCATCCTCTTCTTCATCGTCAATGACTAAGGTACCAAATAAGTCGTGATCATCGGCAAATTCAATGGCAACCCACACCATATCGCCTGGGGCTAAATCGTATTCGCCACCAATAATCACTTTGCCATCGACCTCTGGTGCATCTGCGTAGCTGCGGCCAATGGCACCATCTTCGCCAATCTCATCAACCAGTACTAGCATCTCTTGGCCGATGCGATCTTGCAGTTTGTCGCGGCTGATCTGTGCTTGGAGCGCCATAAAGCGTTGGTAACGCTCTTCCATAATGGCTTCATCAATGGGATCGGCCAATTCATTGGCTTTGGCTCCTTCGACTGGGCTGTATTTAAAACAACCAACGCGATCCAACTGAGCGGCTTCAATAAAATCAAGCAGTTGCTCAAACTCCTCTTCGGTTTCACCGGGGAAACCCACAATAAAGGTGGAGCGGATCACCAGCTCTGGGCAGATCTCACGCCAGCGTTGAATTTGTTCCAGAGTACGCTCGGCATTACCGGGGCGTTTCATGCGTTTTAAAACCGAAGGGGCGGCATGCTGTAATGGCACATCAAGGTAAGGCAAAATGCGCCCTTCAGCCATCAATGGCATGAGTTTTTCGATATTAGGGTAGGGGTAAACGTAGTGTAAGCGCACCCAGATCCCAAACTCAGCCAATTGGCTGGCCAGTTCGAACAACGCGGTTTTAACCGGCATGCCATTCCAAAATGCGGTTTTATGCTTTACGTCTGCGCCATAGGCCCCCGTATCTTGGCTGATCACCAACAGCTCTTTTACGCCTGCGGCCTGCAACCGTTTGGCTTCATCTAAAATGTTGCCCATTGGGCGACTATCCAGTTGGCCACGCATGGAGGGGATGATGCAGAAGGTGCATTTGTGATCACAGCCTTCGGATATTTTTAAATAAGCGTAATGACGAGGGGTGAGTTTAATGCCGTGATCTGGGATCAGGCTGGTCATGGGATCATGCTGTGGTTTTGGCAATAATTGATGCACTTGCGCTAGTACCATTTCATACGCATGAGGGCCGCTGATCCCCAGTACTTTGGGATGAATTTCACGAATTTCATCCTCTTTGGCACCCAAACAGCCAGTAACCAATACTTTGCCATTTTCCGCTAAGGCTTCACCAATGGTGTCTAAAGACTCTTGCACCGCAGAATCAATGAAACCGCAAGTGTTTACAATAACCAGATCAGCACCTTGGTAGCTGTTAGTAATGTCGTAACCTTCAATGCGCAGTTGCGTCAAGATCCGCTCGGAGTCCACTAAGTTTTTGGGACAGCCCAAACTGACAAACCCGATACGGGCAGTGTGGCCTATTGGCGCGACTGCTTCGCTTGGTGTTTGCTCATTCAGTTGGCTGATAGCCTTCTTGGGCGCATCCAAGGTGGTGGTTTGCTTCGGGTTGAACTGCTCTACGGTCATACAAGGAACTCTGGTTGCAATTGGCTGTGCCTTTTAAAAGAGGGCGGATTATACCGAAGTCTGGCTCATTGTGCAGGCCAGAAAATGCACGACAGATCCATTCATGTTAATGCCGTCAAAACAGGCGTTCGGTTGTGCGTTAATAGAACGGGATTGAGAATGCGGCGCTTTAGCCAATAAATGGGGTGGCTTCGTCTAAATGCGTTTTTTGGCTGTTCTGAGGGATCTCTCTTATGTTTATACAATTCCATTTCAGCCACGAGAATAGGCGATTTAGCATAGATGCGGCAGGGGAATTTGGCTCGCGTTGGTCGGCGCAGTCTTGGCGGGGCTTATTGGCGGTTGCGCTTGGGCTTGGCGCTTATGCCATTAATTTGCACCCATTGCCCTTTCTCGATGGCGTTGGGCTGCCGCTAGGCAATGCCTTAATTATGCTACTGGTGAGCCGAGTTTCTGGCATTTTAGTGGTGCCCGCCGCGGCTGTGGCGAGTTTGGGTTGGCATCAAGTGTTGGCATCAAATTGGCTTGGATTGTTGTTTGTGGCTGAGGCTGTGGTTGTGGGGCACGGTCGTCGCCGTGGCCATTTATTGTTATGGACAGATCTGCTGTTTTGGCTGTTATTGGGCGTGCCGCTGGGCTTTTTGTTGTTGATTACGCTGCCTGGGGTGCAGGCCGCCCCGATTTTCCATGCAATCCAACTGGGATTTATTGGTGTTTTTTGTTGCGCATTAGCTTGCTTGTTCTTAGGCCTAGCCAAACCCAGTTGGCTGCAAGAGATCAGCAGCCAGCCTGTTCTGAAGCTTGATTTTAAGCGTCAAGTCGGTAGCCGTGTTATGGCGTTACTTACGGTATTGGCTATGGTGGTGGTGTTGGGCTATAGCCATTATGCCTTGAGAGCACAGCAGGAATGGGCACAGGAGCGGCTGCAAATAAGCCGCGCACGGGTAGAATTGGAACTGGAACGCTATGTTCAACAGGCGCAACAAGAACTGCGCTTGATTGGCGACCAATTGCCTTTAGAACCCGTGCAGCAAGCGTCTCTGTTGGCTCAGTTACAAGAGCGATCAGCCACTTTCTCGTTCATTACGTCACTGGATCTGCAAGATAAAGGCTCAGATGGCGATGGCTGGATAGCTCCGCCTCAATTACGCCCTTCGGCGCTGTTTGTTGCGCCGACATTATTGGCCCATGAAAGCATGGACATTGGGCAAATGCTGGCCGTGGATAACATGAAATCGGCAATGGCCGAGCCAGCCATCACCGCAGACGGGCCGCAGTTGCCTTGGTTAATCATTGCACTGCCTTGGCCGACGCTTGAGGCAAAAGCACCATTTTGCACCCCGCCATGTGCCGACCGTTGGCTCTTAGGTCGCATCGAGCTTAGTGCCGTTATCCGTTATTTAACCATTGCGCCCGAGATGTTGTTTTTAGTAACGGATGAGCAAGCCGGAGTGCGATTAAGTTCAGCCCAATTTGAGTTTGATAAGGGGCAACCATTACGTTTTCCCTTGAACGATGAGGGAAACCCCGCAACGATGGCTTTGCCAATATCGATGCAAGCGGGCATGATGCCACCAGAGAGTAGCCGTGTTCTTACGCAGTATTATCGCGCGTCGTTGCCCTTAATGGATGATTGGCAGTTGCATTTGTTGTGGCCCGCTGCGGCAATTGCAGAGCGCGCTCAAAAACAGTTTTTATTAGGGGTCTTGCTGCTGTTTGGCTGCGCGCTGATCACCGCTTTTGCTTTGCAGCAATTCATTGAGTTGATCACGCAGCCTTTAGAGCAACTGGTGCAACACGATGCGCAGCGAGGGAAAAGCATGCGATTGTTCCCCGCTTGGACGGCCACTGAAATTCAACAGTTGCAACAGGCTTTACAGCGTCAACAACAATTATTGTTTGGCCAGCAAGCGCATTTAGAACATGAGGTTGTTAAACGCACCGCAGAATTGGCGAACGCCAACCGGCAATTGGCTTGCATGGCGGCGCAAGATGGGCTTACTGGCGCGGTTAATCGGCATCAATTAGCGAAGCTGTTTGAACAGCAACGGCAATATGGCCTGCGAACCGAGCAGCCATTGCTGCTGGTGTTATTGGATATTGATCACTTTAAACGGATTAATGATCAACACGGGCACTTGGTGGGGGATGCGTGTTTAAAGTCGCTGGTGCGTTTTATTAAAGGGTTATTCAGCCGCGAAAATGACGTGATTGCCCGTTATGGCGGGGAGGAGTTTGTGCTATTGCTTGGTCATCAAACCGCCATGACGGTCGCCACTACTTTGGAACGTTTACGCAGTGAGATTAGCCAAGCGCCGATGACGTTGTTGGCTGATAAATCGCCATTATTTTTTACGGTGAGTATTGGGGCGCTGTGGGCACCCGCGAGTTTTAGCCGAGAGTTGAGCGCGTGGTTAGCGGTGGCAGATGGGGCTTTGTACCAAGCCAAAAACGCAGGGCGTAATCGAGTGGAGTTAAAAAGCCATTGGCCAGAAACACTTGTTGTAACGGATAAAGTCTCGCCTGAGACCTTGCCCAATTTGGAGTGAACGCCAAGGAGTCTTTTTTGCATGTGGGGCAGCTGGTAACACCTCTTTGAACCGGCTGATGGGCTATTCTGGCCCATCTATTACCCATTAGATTAATGAGCGTGGTCAATCCGGTGTCCATAGCGCTGGCTTTGGTGCTTAATCGACAGATTATGCATTAATACAGAGAGATGATTTCTGCCAATTAATTGCACTGACGAAGTGGTGCGTTTATTTTAGATGCATTGAACCACGCCATAACAGAGGAGTGCCATAGATGGCTGAACTGCAACATCTTTTGGATAGAAACCGCCAATGGGCGGAGAAAGTAAAGGACAACGATCCTGACTTTTTTTCCAATTTAGCGAAGCAGCAATCCCCTGAATATTTATGGATTGGCTGCTCGGATAGCCGAGTGCCCGCAAACCAAATTATTGGCTTAGCCCCCGGAGAGGTGTTTGTTCATCGCAACATTGCCAATGTGGTGAACCATCAAGATCTCAATTTGTTGTCTGTGTTGCAGTACGCGGTAGAGGTACTGAAAGTGAAGCACATTCTTATTGTTGGTCATTATGGTTGCGGTGGGGTACAGGCAACGTTAACCGATCAGCGTCTTGGGCTTGCGAATAATTGGTTGCGCTCAGTGAAAGCGGTTTATCAAAGCCATCAGCCGTTATTGGATGAGTTGGACTCAGAGCAACAATTTCGCCGTTTGTGCGAGCTTAATGTGGTTGCTCAGGTGATGAATACATGCGAAACCACGGTGGTGGAAGCCGCTTGGGAGCGAGGTCAAAGTTTGTCTGTGCATGGTTTAATTTACGGTTTGGAAGATGGGTTATTGCAAGATCTTTCCGTCAAAATTGATGGTAAAGAGAAAGCCACTCAAGCCTGTAATGCGGCTATTATGCAGTTGGTGCGGCGGTCTTAACCTTACGTTCCGACCTTGAATGTTAAAAAACGCAGCAATTTGCTGCGTTTTTTAATGGCGGGGGCATTTACTCGTGATTGCCGGAGTGGTTAGGCTCGTTTTGGACAAAACGCTCTAATTTCTCGGCAAAAACGGCATGGAGCAGCTCTTCAATATCGCGTAATTGCTCACGTAATTCGGCGATGCTCTCTGCCTCTCGAAAACGTTGACGTAAGAGCGTTTCAAGTGCGTTGGGGGTGGGTTCCATGGTTTAGCTCCAAACAAAAAAGGGTTATAACCAACTGCGGATTAAGGTGTTATCGGTAATACTGATTGCAACCGTATCAGCTTGAGCCGGTAGAATGCGTAGCGCCCCTTCCATCAGCTCATCACGTCGAAACCAGTGTAAGGTTAACTGGCTATGGACACCATATTTGGCCAAACGGGCTTCAACCTGATTGGTTATTTGTAAATTATTGATAGCAATTAATTTATCACCGGCGGCTAAGCCTGCTAAGTGGGCGCTGCTGCCATTTTTTACCGCTAAAATGTGTACACCATCAGCGCCGGCGCGGGTTGTGGCTCCCCAATCAATGTTGGTTACACCGGCCTGACGCCCACCTTTGTCTTCTTGATTAAGGGTAGGCCGAATTGTGAACGAACAGCCAAATTTTGCCAATAAATCCTTTAAAGGGAGATCGTCGGTATTATCAAGCCATTGAAAGAGATCACTGACGTCGCGGCCTAATAGCTCGGCCACAATTTGTTGATGGCTATTATCATCTGTTCCAATGTTTTGTTGGCCATATTGCTGCCATAGGCGCTGCATTACACAATCCAAACTGTGCTTACCTTGGCTTTCTAAACGGATGGACAAGTCCAGATATAAAGCAAACATGGCGCCTTTGGTGTAGTAGCTCACAATGGCGTTAGTGGCATTTTCATCTTGCTTGTAAAACTTAGTCCAAGCGTTAAAGCTGCTTTCACGTAGGGTCTGCTTAAAACGGCCTGAGCCACGGGTTACTTTTGTTAAGCCTTGGGCTAATTGGTCTAAATAGGTTTCGGCATTAATGCAGCCAGCGCGGTAGACAAAAAGATCATCAAAATAGGAGGTGATCCCTTCATAGGCCCAAAGTTGTTTGGTGTAACTCTCTTCATGCAGTTGGTAGGGCATAAAGCTGGCGGGCTTAATGCGTTTGACATTCCAGCTGTGGAAATATTCATGGCTGCATAATGTTAAATAAGTGCGGTAGCCATCGGTTAATTCGGGCTGATGAACACTGGGTAAATCGTGGCGGCCACAAACCAGTGCCGTTGAGGCGCGGTGTTCTAGGCCACCAAAACCATCGCCTATTACCTGTGTCATAAATAGGTAATGATTAAAGGGGGCGCCGCCAAAAAATTCAATTTGTGCTTGGCAGATCTTTTGTAAATCCGCACAGATGCGATCGGTATCGGCCCAGTGCTGGCCAGTTAAGACCAGATCATGGGTGACGCCACCGGCCTCAAAATGAGCCAATGTGAATGTGCCCATTTCAACCGGATGATCAATAAGCTCAGCGTAATCGTCGGCTTTATAACGCCCAAATTGGTAGCGTTGTGCCCCATCAAGAGGCATGGCAGTAGCTACGCGCCAGTCGCGGTAGCATTCGCCTTCTGGCGCTAAAATGGTGAGCGTTACGGGCTGTTCTTCTTGTTGATGGAGCGCTAAAAAAGTGGATGAACCATTAAAAAAACCATGAGTTTGGTCAAGATGAGCACCTCGAACTGAAAGATCCCATGCGTAGACTTGGTAGCGTAGGCGCAGTGATCCGCCTTGCGTTTGAGCCTGCCAACTTTGTTTATCCAGTTGCGTTAAGGCAATGCCATTGCCTTGGCCATCGTCGGCCTCTAATTGAATGAGGTGCCGTGCAAAATCGCGGATCATATAGCTGCCGGGCAACCAAGCTGGTAAATGGAATTGCTGCTGTGGTAAGGCCTGATCGGTATGGATCTCGACGGCAAATAGGTGGGCGAGTGGATCAACAGGTTGGATTTGATAATGGATCATGTCATTGGCTCAGGCTGACAAAAATTGGCTTGATTGTAGGCATTTAATGAGGCGTTTGTCAGCAGTGATATGGCGATTATGTGGTTCGGTTTAGGCTTGTTTTTACAAAAGTTTTTTCTGTATCACGGGCTTTGTATACTGGGCCTTCTTTATATATCTATCCCCTTTTATTGAAATCGGAGCACTGATGGCCGCTGAAACCATTTTTTCAAAAATCATTCGTCAAGAGATCCCCACGGAATTGCTGTACCAAGATGAGTTAGTCACGGCCTTTCGTGACATTCATCCGCAATCTCCTGTACACCTGTTGATTGTTCCTAATGTATTGATCCCAACCATTAATGATGCCACTGCCGACCATGAATTGACGTTAGGACGTATGATGACGGTCGCCGCGAAGCTTGCTCAAGAACAGGGGATTGCCGCAGATGGCTACCGCTTAGTGATGAATTGCAACCAGCATGGTGGTCAGGAGGTGTACCACATCCATCTGCATTTATTAGGTGGTGAACCGTTAGGGCCAATGCTTGCCAAATAACCCCAAGTTTTAGGGCGTCGATTTCGGCTAAAGATCAACTAGGCTTGAATTATGTGCATCGTGCCATGGTTGTGTGAATGACCATGGCCGACTCAGTGTAATGGGCGGTTAAGCTGAATAAGCTGAAAAAGGAGCGCGCAATGAGACGATCGAGTGGAGAGCACAACCGCAAGCTTGGCTATGTTCGTTCCGTTGGGGTTGGGCTGTACTTGTGTGTCTGGCTTGCCGGCTGCGCTTTGAATACCTCTGCGATTCATGTGCATTCTGGCGAGCCCATGGTGGCTGGAGAAACCACCACCGAAACCGATGATGTGGCTATCTCTCAGTTACGGCAACGAACTGTTGCGGGCATCTTGCAAGGCAGTGCGTTGATCTCATCTAAAGTAATGCACAACAGCCACTGGCAATATCAGTTTATTTTTTATGATGTGGCCGGAGAGGTGCTGAACCTCGGCCATAACAGCTGGGTTCCGCTCACTTTATATGGCAATGAGCAACGTGCGGTGCAATCGGCTGCGCCGAATGGTCAAGCGGTGCGTTTTCAGTTGGCGCTGCGGCCGATTATGAATGGCCAGTAACATTAAAATCCAACCATAACTGAAACCAATAGTTTTTGTCGCAGTGTGCTTCAGCCTGCGTGATCTCGGCTGTTTAAGGGCACCAATCGACGCTAATGCGCCTATTAACTGTTTGATCTGCTTTGTGAGTCCTCGTACACTGAGCGCGCCTCGGGGTGTTGGCTTAGCCAACTGAGATTGCGTTGCAAAACCCGTTGAACCTGATCCGGATAATACCGGCGTAGGGATGGCGGTGTTTTATTACCCTTTGAGCATCTGGCTGTGTGTTTTTAAGCGCACCTTGCTTACCGTTGTCATCCTTGGCGTTGTCCGATCGTATGTTTTCTTTATTTTGGAATAGCTTACGATGCGACCCATTGTTTTTATGTCTGCTTTATCCTGCGCAATTGTCGGTGCATTACAAGCACCGGCTGTGGCCGCACAATCCATTGAAGTGATTACGGTGCATGGTGATGCCCGTGGGATCGCTGCGCAACAATTACCGGGCTCTGCCACCATTCTTGATGCCACAACCTTACAAGATGAGGGCGGTGAGCATTTTGAACAAATTCTGGATTACATTCCCAATCTTAATTGGTCCGGTGGGACCTCGCGGCCGCGTTATTTCCAGATCCGCGGGGTTGGGGATCAAGAAGAATACCAAGGTGCGCCAAACAGCTCGGTTGGCTTTATTGTCGATGGTATTGATCTATCTGGGGTGGGAATGGCTGCCTCGTTATACGATTTAGAACAGGTGGAAGTACTGCGTGGCCCGCAGGGAACTCAATATGGCGCGAACGCTTTGGCTGGTTTAATTTACATTAAAAGCCAAGATCCCACCGACGTTTTCGAAGCGGGTTTGCAAACGACTTTTGGCCAAGACTCGCAGATAGCCTACGGTGGTTTTGTTAGCGGGCCAGCCTCTGAAACGCTCAGTTACCGTTTGGTTTGGCATCATAATCAGCAAGATGGTTTTCGTGATAACCATTATCTTGGCCGCAATGACACCAACCAACGGGATGAAACCACTTTGCGGGGGAAATGGTTGTGGCAACCCAGCGCTCAGCTCAGTGCGCAGCTGACTTTATTGTACGCCGATTTGGATAACGGCTATGAGGCGTGGACCTTAGATAATAACGGTTTTATTACGTTAGCCGATGAATTAGGTGAGGACAGCCAACGCACTTATGGTGGCTCGTTAGACTGGCAATATGGTTTAAGCGATGGCATGAATTTAACCGCCATTACCAGTTGGACGGATACCGATGCGCGTCATGCTTACGATGGTGATTGGGCAAACCCCGATTATTGGGCTGGGTTTGAGTGCGCGATCTATAACGATGCTTGGGAAGAGATAGGGCGTGAGCCGTGTCAGTATGATTATTTTTGGGATAAGCATCAGCAGCGGCGCACCATTAGCCAAGAGGTGCGGTTAAGTTCAGCGGATGAGGGAAAGCTCTTTAATGATACTACCCATTGGCTGGCTGGGCTCTACGGCGCTCGGTTGCGTGAAGATAATGATTTAGAAAGCTTTTATAACGGCTATGAGGATCAATTCTTACGCTCTCGTTATCAGGCCGACAATGTGGCGTTATTTGGCCAATTAGACACTGAATTAGGGCAATGGGGCTTTTCGGTTGGCTTACGCTTTGAGCATTGGCGGGCGGATTATCGCGATGACAGCGGCGAGCAGCATCAACCCTCGGCGGATCTGTGGGGGGGGCATGTTTCGGCCAGCTATCAAATTACCCGCAATCACCACAGTTATTTGCGGGTAGCTCGTGGGTATAAGGCCGGTGGCTTTAATTTGGGGCTGAGCGATAAACCGCTGATTAATCCACTGTATGATCCTGAAACGCTTTATAACTATGAATTGGGATTAAAGAGCCGTTGGCTTGATGGCCGTGCCAGCAGTAACGTAACGCTGTTTTATATGGATCGCCAAGATCAACAAGTGGAAGCCTCCATTCAAGATCCCGACAGCCCACAAAATTTTATTCTTTATACGAACAATGCTACCCAATCGGAAAGTTATGGGGCTGAACTGGAGTTGAGTTATCGACTGCATGACGATTTAACCCTCCACGGCAGTGCCTCTTACTTAAAAACCCGTTATGGTCAGTACCTCTACCAAGATAGCGCGGGTGAGCAAATTGATTTATCGGGGCGTGAATTGGCTCATGCACCACATTATCAATTTGCCTTTGGGGCAACGTATCGCAATTTCTCGGGTTGGTTTGCCAATCTGAATGTGACCGGTAAAGGTGCCTTCTATTATTCAGATAGCCACGATTTTAAGTCGGATGCTTACCAGTTGCTTGATGCCAAAATTGGCTATGAAGCAACGTCGTGGTCGGCTTATCTCTGGGGGCGAAATTTAACCGATGAGCGTTATGGTGTGCGTGGTTTTTATTTTGGTAACGAGCCGAATAATGATTGGGCCGCTACCGAATACATTCGTTATGGCGATCCGCGCCAATTAGGCGTGACGCTCAATTATTACTTTTATTAGAGGAATGCCCTAATGCAGTTGAGTGTTGAAATCAGTCTTTACCCATTAAAAGACAACTATTTAGAAGTTATTCAATGGTTTATTGAACGATTGCGACAGTACCCAGAGGTGAGCCGTTACACCAATGGCATGAGTACACAAATTGGCGGTGATTATGATGTGGTGATGGCATTACTGGCTACTGAAATGAAAGCCTGCCATGAGCAATGGGGTAAGGAAGTGTTTGTGTGTAAGTTTATTACCGGTGGAGTCAACCTTGAACACGCTGAGTGAATGGGTAAGCGGCAGCCTTGCGGATGCCGCGATGATGACCGGCTGGGAAGCGGTGGCGGTCGTGCTGGCCATTGCCTACTTATTGTTGGCCATGCGCCAAAGTTTATGGTGTTGGCCGGCAGCGGCAGGCAGTACGTTGATTTATATCGCGCTCTTTTGGCACGTGAGTTTATTGATGGAGTCGCTGCTTAGCCTGTTTTATCTCATTATGGCGGGCGTTGGCTTTTATCAGTGGCGTAATGGCGGCCCTCAAGGCGCAAGCCGTCCTTTGGTGCGTTGGTCGTGGCAGCGTCATTTGATGGTCATTGTACCAACGGCGGTCGTGGCGCTGGCGGTCGGGCATTGGATGGCGCAAAACACCTCGGCTGATCTGGCTTACTTGGATGCGCTGACTACCTGTTTTGCGATTGTCACCACTTGGATGCTGACCATTAAAGTGGTGGAAAATTGGCTTTATTGGGTGGTGATTGATCTGCTTTCTATCTACCTGTATTTAGCCAAGGGATTGTGGCTGACTTCGGCGCTGTATCTGGTTTATGTGGTATTGGCTGTGGTGGGTTACCTACAATGGTTACGCCAAGTACCTACTGTGGTTGATGATGCTCAGCTCAGCCGAGTGTGAACGTTGGCTGCACGCCATTGAACTTGGGGAGTCTTTGGCTCCCCAAGTGCGTTTTAGTGCATTAGCGGGCGCTACCACTAATCGGTTATATCGGGTACATGCGTTGGCCAGAGATTGGGTGTTACGCGTTCATAACCCGTTATTACACTCTCGGCGCAGTAATGAACAGGCGTGCTGGCGCGCTTGTGCGGCGGTAGGCATTGCACCGCCGTTGCATTACTGGTCTGCTGATCAGCGTTTTTGTGTCAGTGAGTGGGTAGGGCAAGCGGTTGAGCGCGTTTATGTTACGCCTCTCATGCAACTGCTTATCCGCTGTCATATGCAGCAACAAGGTGCACCAGCCACCGCGGTTGATGAGCAAATTCAGCAATACTTACGAGCCGCATCCCCCCCTGAATTAGCGCCTTTTTTGCGGCAGTTGCCTTGGCAAAACGCGCAGTTTCAAGCAACGGCGTTGCCATTAGGGCTGGCACACCGAGACGTTCATATGGGCAATTTACGTCAACAATGGCCTGCCATTACCGACGCGCTTAGTGCCAATATCAATCTGGTTGCGGCAACAAGCCACGCTCCCCATTATTGGTTGCTGGATTTTGAATACGCGGCCTTGGCAAATCCGTTATGGGATCTTGCCCAAGCGCAGCGTTTGTTACCAAGCCGGTTAGAACAGCACCAATTGGTGCAAGGCTATTACCAGCAGCGGGGGGTTCGTTTTACCGCCACAGAACAATGCGCATTTAGGGCAGCGCATTTTTTGGTGGATTTAACCTCCGCAGCTTGGGCGTGTTCGATGATGGCTCAAAAAAGTGGTGATGCAAGGTTAATTGAGGCGTGGTATCAGAGCAGCTTGCAACGGTTACAAGGCTATCGTTAAAAAGGAGTGAGCTTCGGTACTTATAAATGAGTAAGGATCACAGGGAGTGACGATGACAAAATTAGCCAATTTTAAGCAACGCATTTGGGAAAAAATTGCCTACTTTGATGGGCTTGCCCCCTTAGCGCTGCGGCTTTATTTGGCACCGGTCTTAATGCAGGCGGGGTACAATAAACTCATGCATTTTAATGAGACGGTGGCATGGTTTGGGGATCCAGAATGGGGGTTGGGCCTGCCTTTTCCCTCGGTGATGGTGGCACTGGCAGCCGGCACAGAATTGTTCGGCAGTATTTTATTATTGGTGGGTTACATGACGCGGCTGGTATGCATTCCCATGATGTTTACCATGCTGGTGGCGGCGTTTAAAGTACATGCGCAGCACGGTTGGCTCGCCATCGCCGACAGTCAGTCATGGTTGGCAAACGATCGGGTGGCTGAATCGTTGGCCAAACTCGAAAAGATAAAAGCATTACTGCAAACCCATGGCAACTATCAGTGGCTGACGGAAACAGGTTCGGTTGTTATCTTAAATAATGGAATGGAGTTTGCGATAACTTATTGGATCATGTTGTTTGCGTTATTTTTTTCTGGGGGAGGACGCGCGACCAGTGTGGATTATTGGTTGGCGCTCAGAAAAACTTGATAAACCGCAATAAAATAGGGGCTGCCTAAGTGAATAACACAAAGAAAATACGATGAATTATTATTACAGCGAATTGGCGTCGCCATTGGGGCCTATTTTATTGGTTGCCAGTAAACAAGGTGTGCACCACATTCACTTACAAGCCGGTACTCAACCGCAGCCCATTTTGCCAACATGGCAACGGGATGATCAGCAATTGGCTTTAGTGCGTCAACAGTTAACGGAGTACTTTGCTGGTGAGCGACGGCTTTTTTGCTTGCCTCTCGCCCCATCCGGTACAGATTTTCAGCAGCAAGTTTGGCGGGCATTGCAGCAGATCCCTTATGGGACGACTGCCAGTTATGGTGAGATTGCGCGTGCTATTGGCCGCCCCAAGGCGGTGCGCGCGTTGGGGGCTGCCAATGGCAAAAATCCATTGGCGATTGTGATCCCCTGCCATCGTGTGATTGGGGCGAATGGCAGTTTAACCGGCTATGCCGGTGGTCTTAGTTTGAAACAACAATTATTACAGTTGGAACAGCCACAATAGCTGTGTGAATAAGAGTAGACTTTTGAGCCAGCCCCATAGCGAGGACGCGACGGGGAATATTTTTAGGTTAAGATTTTCACAACAGGAGTGCGCATGGATGCCCAATCATTGTTATTAAACCGTCATTCCCAAGCGCAATTAACTGCGCCGGGTCCTACAGAAGCGCAGCTTGAGTTATTATTGCAAGCGGCGTTGCAAGCGCCTGATCATGCGGGGCTTCATCCGTATGAGTTTATGATCATACGCGGTTCAGATCTTGATAGGCTTGGGCAATTGTTCCAGCAAGCCGCAGCTAAGATGGGTAAGTCGGTAGCGGAGCAAACACGTTATCAACACATGCCTTTACGAGCGCCGATGGTGGTTGTAGTTATCAGCCGAACCCAAGCACATCCTAAAGTACCGCCATTAGAGCAACAGTTGTGTGCCGGTTGCGCAGTATTACAGATGCAATTGATGGCCCAAACCCAAGGATTAGGGGGGATTTGGCGCACTGGAGAGTTAGCCTACGATGACACAGTGCGTTCGGGATTAGGCGTGAGTGCGAACGAAGGCATTATTGGTTTTTTGTATTTAGGTACGCCGGTGGCCCCTACCTTTGCAAGAACGCGCCCGCAGTGGACGAAGTTTGTGCGTCCATGGGCGTAAGCTTTCTCTAATGGGGAAGTTGTTGTGGTGATTTTCAACGATTTGTTGTTCAAGTGAGCAGTTGATTGCAGATGATGACTTTAGCAGTTGACGAGACCAAGGCATCCTCGTAAAGTGCGTCCCCGTAGCGATGGCCATGAGTGAAGCGTTCACTTAAATCATCACTATGAGTGGGAGCTCTTTAAATATCTTATTATTAGGTCAGGTGTCCGAGTGGCTGAAGGAGCACGCCTGGAAAGTGTGTATACGGCAACGTATCGAGAGTTCGAATCTCTCCCTGACCGCCATGTTAAGAATAAAACCCCAAGTGCAATGCGCTTGGGGTTTTGTCGTTTCAGTGCACGGGCTTTCAAGAAAGAATCTAACTCCCACTTTTGCTGTCATGATTTGCATCTGATCGGTGTCAGTCGCACTATCTTAAAATGATTTTCACCACGGCTAAGCTGAGAAAACAAGCCTCTTATGGTCGTCGTAGCTTAGTTAGGAGTTTCTTTGTGTTAGCACGCCTTATTCAACGCCCTCAGGATCTTCTGTTTTGGGTTATTGGCAGTGTCTGCCTATTGCCGTTTATCCAATCGCCTATGGCTTTGGTGTTCGGGCTGGTGCTGGCCAGTGTGGGGTGGGTGCCTCAAGGCATTGCCATCGATGCATTGGCGAAGCGTTTGCTGGGCTATGCCATTATTGGTTTGGGCTTTGGTGTGCGTTTAGAAGAAGCGTTGCAAGTTACTTGGGACAGCTTTGGGCTTGTGATCAGTACCATTGTCGGTACCTTAGTTATCGGAAATTTATTGGCGCGTGGGTTACGGGTAGAGCGCTCAACGGGATATATGATCTCCGCGGGAACCGCTATTTGTGGCGGCAGTGCCATTGCCGCAGTCGCACCAGCGATTGGGGCGAAAAGCAGCAATATTTCCGTGGCGTTGGCCACCATTTTTTTACTGAATTCCATTGCGCTGTTTGTCTTTCCGGTTGTTGGCCATTGGCTTGACTTATCGCAACAGCAATTTGGTTTGTGGGCTGCGATTGCTATCCATGACACCTCGTCGGTGGTAGGCGCTGCCGGTGCATATGGCAATGAAGCGTTAGCAACGGCAACTACGGTGAAATTGGCCCGAGCCCTCTGGATTATTCCATTAGCCATGATCAGTGCTTGGCTTTTTCGTCAAGAAGGCACCAAGTGGCAAATCCCAATGTTTATTGTGTGGTATGTGGTTGCCATGTTGATTGCGTGGGTGCTGCCAGCAGGGGAGAGTCTTTACCAAGCCATTTTTTCTGCTAGTAAACGTCTTATGGTGCTGTGTCTCTTTTTAATCGGGGCGGGGATCACGCTCAAACGTTTGCAAGAAGCCGGTCGGCAACCGCTGCTCTTGGGGGTGTTGCTCTGGGGGCTGATTAGCGCCAGTTCACTTACTTATTTATTGTGGCGCTGATAGAACAGATAACCCAGCACGACCGCAAATAACGCTAAATTGGTTAAAGCAGCTAGCAGTCCCTCTAGAAAAAAGGCGCTGCTAAGCCCTGTAGGTATCGCCAGTAATATGGGGGTTATTTTCATATACGCCTCACTTTGGCTTTATTTTTTACCCAACCGACTCTAAGCATCAACATCGCTTTGATATAACCTATGCCATTCTTTTTGCCAAAGTCCGCAATCATCTGACGCGCTGTGAGTGCTATTCGGCGGCGTAAAAACTCGTATAATCGCAGCTAATTTTTGATGAGACTGGTTCTATCATGCTAATAAAATTCTTCATTACGCTGCTATTAGTTGGGGGGCTGCTTGTGTGGCTTCGATGGCGTAAGCGCTTGCTCGATGACAAGTTATCAATACCGGCGTCTAAGCCAAACCCTGATACGGAGTATGGCCTTAAGCGTTGGTGGCCGGGGTTAGCTATAGTTGCCCTGCTAAGTGTCATTTTGTGGTTTGTGCAAAGTTATCGCCAAGGCGAACAGGTACTACAGGTAACGGTGACTGCCGCAGATGGCCATGTGAGTACGTATTTGGTAAAACGAAGGGAGTTTAATGGCCGCCGCTTGGTGACGGTTGATGGCCTACAGGTTCAGTTGAGCCAGTTAGATCGCGTTGAAACGGCGTTAAAATAACCATCGAATCCAAATTTTTAGTTGTCCTTGTTTGATTTTTGTTCGCTTGAACGCCTGACATCAAAGTTGAACTGAAGTGAAATATTTCTGTAATAGAGCTTTGGCTTAATGGCCTCGTTCTCTCGACGAAGAGAAAAAAGGAATCTAAAGGGTAATCATCATGAAAAAACTTGTAGCGTGCGCAATGGCGTTTGCCTCTGTCTTCACCGCCAATACCGCTTTTGCTAAAGGAACCGTAACGGTTTCTGGTTCAACTTCTGTAACCGGTGTGATGGAAGTTTTGGCTGAAACTTATACCAACAAAACCGGTGTAGCAGTTGAAGTGCAAGGAACTGGCTCCTCTGCAGGGATCCGTGCTGCTAACGCCGGTACCTCGATGCTGGGTATGTCTTCTCGTAATGTGAAGGACAGCGAGAAGCGTGACGGTTTGAACGAAGTTGTTATTGCGCGTGATGGCATTGCAGTAGCGGTAAATAACGCGAATGACATTAAAGAGTTAACCGTTGAGCAAATCGCAGCAATTTACAGAGGTGAAATCACCAACTGGAAAGATGTTGGTGGTAAGCCTGGCCCAATTGTTGTGGTTACACGTGATACCGCTTCAGGCACCCGTGGTGCGTTTGAAGAAATTTTAGGTTTAACTCGTACTGTGAACGGCATGACAGTGAGCGCAATTTCTCCGCGTGCTCAAGTAGGTAACGGTAACGGTATGGTTAAAACCATGGTTGCAAACAACGTAAATGCGATTGGTTACATCTCTTTAGGCTCGGTTGATGCTTCTTTGACCGCTTTAGCTGTAGATGGAGCACCTGCAACAGTTGCAGCAATCCAAGCAGGCGAATATCCTATTGCCCGCCCATTCATCCTGTTAGCGGATGAGAACGCGCCTGAAGTAGCGGTTGACTTCTCCAACTGGATTATGTCTCCAGAAGGTCAAGGCATCGTTGCTGGTAAGGGCTACGTAGCTCTGAACTAAGATTGTCTTAGTTTAAGTTAAGTAACTGGCAGTCTGATTAGACTGCCAGTTTTGTTGTTTTTAGGAAATTAAGATATGACGATTGCCCAAAATCGCGCTGAACCGGTAGCTATGGAAGAGCAACTGGCGACTTCCAAACGCCGTGAAGTGATAGAGCATCTTTTCCACGGTCTATTCCTTCTCAGTGCCTTTATTGGGGTTGTATCCGTTGGTATCATCGGGTTCTTCCTGATTAAAGAGAGTATTGCAGCGGTTGAATATGCCGGTGTAAGCGGAATGATCTTTGGCATGGAGTGGCTACCGCCAGCTTTATACGGTATCGCTCCTATGATTGTGGGCACGTTAATGTCCACGGCTATGGCCATTGTTATTGGCGTACCTGTGGGTTTGCTTACCGCAATTTTCTTAGCAGAAATTGCGCCACCAGTGGTGGCCAGATATATGCGTCCAGCCATTGAATTGCTGGCGGGGATCCCGTCTGTGGTTTATGGCTTTTTTGGTTTGGTGGTTATTGTACCGCTGATCGAGCAAGTTTTTGGGGTGCCATCGGGCGCCACGGTATTGGCCGGCTCTGTGGTGCTATCTGTGATGATTTTGCCCACCGTGATTGCGGTTTCTGATACTTCAATTCGTGCTTTGCCTAAGCAATACAAAGAAGGTTCTTTGGCTTTGGGCGCTTCGCACATCTATACCATTTTTAAAGTGTTGCTGCCGGCGGCACGTTCTGGAATTTTAACTGGGATTATTTTGGGTATTGCGCGTGCGATTGGGGAAACCATGGCCATTATTATGGTAATGGGCAACGCACCAGCAATGCCTCACAGTGTGCTTGAATCTGCACGTTCACTAACCGCGAATATTGCCCTTGAAATGTCTTATGCAACGGGTGTACACGCCAGTGCGCTATATGCGACCGGTGTGGTATTGCTGCTGTTTGTGATGATTCTCAACGCCACATTGATGTATCTGAACCGTGAGATGGGTAAGTAATGTTAAATAGAGAAAATACCGACCGCCTATTAGTAGGCTTGGTTTGGAGTTCTGCTTTAGTAACCATGGGCTTTTTGATCTGGATTTTGTTCTACATCATTAGCAACGGGATTGCTTATGTCGATTGGAGCTTCATTACTGACAATTACACCCGTACTGGCACTGAGTCTGGCATTTGGCCAATGATTGTTGCCACCATATACATGGTGTTACTGTCGATTGCGATTGCGGCTCCGATTGGCATTATGACGGCTATTTACTTAACCGAATACGCCAAGCCGGGCAGTAAATTGGTTAAATTGATTCGTTTTTGTACCGAATCTTTGGCGGGGATCCCTTCCATTATTTATGGTTTGTTTGGGTTAACTTTCTTCGTCACCATCATGGGATTAGGCTTCTCTATTCTGGCGGGTGCCTTAACCTTATCCATCTTAATTTTGCCGGTGATCATTCGAACCACCGAAGAGGCGATTATTGCAGTGCCGCTGGCATATCGTGAAGCCTCTTATGGTCTTGGCGCTTCACGTCTTTACACGGTCTGGCGTGTGATTTTACCGTCAGCAATGCCTGGGATCATCACCTCGTTAATTCTATCGATTGGCCGCATCATCGGTGAATCTGCACCGGTATACCTTACTGCAGGTATGGTAGCGCGGATCCCTGAATCAGTTTTTGATTCTGGCCGAACGTTAACCGTGCACTTATACATGTTAACAACAGAGCTATATACCCAGCATGATTGGAATATGGCGTTTGCAACCGCAACGGTATTGATTGTGGTTGTACTGCTGATTAACCTTATTACCAAACTTTTATCGAGCCGCTTTAGCAAGGCAACATACTGATCTTGCACCGTACCGGACTGAATAACATGAATACTTTTGAAATCAAAAACTTAGATCTGTTCTACGGTGATAGTCAGGCTCTGAAAAGCATCAACTTAGACATTCCTCATAAACAGGTTACTGCCTTTATTGGCCCTTCGGGCTGTGGTAAGTCTACTTTGCTGCGTACCTTAAACCGGATGAATGATCTGATCCCCGGGGTACGCATTGATGGCAATGTCACTATGGATGGTGCCAACGTTTATGGCGACATCGATGTGCGCAAATTGCGTATGCGTTGTGGCATGGTGTTCCAAAAGCCAAATCCATTCCCAATGAGCATTTATGAAAATGTGGCATACGGTCAAAAAGCGCAGGGCGTAAAAGACAAAGCCACTTTAGATAAAATCGTTGAAGAGGCGTTACGTGGTGCAGCGTTGTGGAATGAAGTGAAAGATCGTTTGAACAGCCATGCATTTGGTCTGTCTGGTGGTCAGCAGCAACGTCTGTGTATTGCTCGTACCATTGCGATGAAGCCGGATGTGATTCTAATGGATGAGCCAACCTCGGCTCTGGACCCTATCGCCACCAAGAAAATTGAAGACTTGATGGAAGATCTGCGTAAAGAGTTTACTGTGGTTATCGTTACTCACTCAATGGCGCAAGCGCGTCGTATCGCAGACAAAACCGCGTTTTTCTTAATGGGTGAACTGGTTGAACACGGTGACACCAACCAGATCTTTAGCGATCCCAAAGATAAGCGGACTCACGGTTACATCACCGGTGATTTTGGTTAATCTCAATCGTACTTGCTAAAAACGGCGCCTATGGGCGCCGTTTTTTATGTTAGTTATTGAGTGGTTTACACTGAACTCGGTAGCGGCATTAGTTTTATTGATGGTTAAGGCTATTGCACGCTAAAATTTTCATTGTGCTAAACAGCAAAAATCCCATACAGTATGCGCGTTTTTTTCGCCCATTTATTGAGAATTGATCCGTGGATCTGACGCTGTATTTTAAGTTTTTTTTAGGGTTAATTGCGGTTATTAACCCAATTGGTTTGTTGCCCGTCTTTGTCACGTTAACCAGCCATCAAACTGAGCCTGAGCGTCAACGGACGGGCATGATTGCTAACTTTGCGGTGGTGATTATTTTGATCACGACGATGTTAGCTGGGCAAACCATTTTGGATATGTTTAGTATCTCTTTACCCGCCTTTCGGATTGCCGGCGGTACCTTGATTCTAGTGATTGCCATGTCGATGTTGCAAGGCAAATTAGGTGAGGTTAAACATAACCAAGCTGAAGACCGTGAGTCCGCCACGAAAGAGTCCGTTGCCGTTGTGCCGCTGGCCTTACCATTAATGGCCGGCCCCGGCGCCATCAGTTCGGTATTGGTGTTTTCAGCACAATATAATCAGCCGGTTGAACAGCTGGGCATGGTGGCCTGTATTGTGATCTTTGGTTTGATGAGTTGGGGTGTGTTCCGTTTAGCGCCGGTGATTTTTAAGCTTTTGGGTCAAACCGGCATTAACGTGATCACTCGGATTATGGGGTTATTGATGCTCGCCATTGGCGTGGAAGTGATGGCAGCAGGCCTTAAGGGGTTATTCCCTATTTTAGTTGCCAGTTAATGTAATCTCGGTGCCGATTGGCGCACTTAAACTGACAACCGAATGCCACTTGTTTTCTTAGCAAGTGGCATTTTTGTTTTTACCGTCGTTGCTTTATCGCGAGCGATATTGCCCCTATTTTTACTCCATGAATAAAAAAGCGGCCGTAGCTTAAAAGGTTACGGCCGCAAATTTCAACGCGTTGCTTCAGTTTGTGGATGAACCCAGCGCGATTTATATGTGCTCTTAGGGGCGACGTTTGCGATGAGCCGTTAATTACCCAAGGTCAGCGAGACTTTTGCGCCTTCAGTATTTAGCTGTACATTGCTCTCACGAATAAAAATCCGCCCTGGAGTGACCTTGAATTCAGTTACCAGCGCCTCTTTAACGGCTAAAGCACGTTGATTGGCAAGAGTTCCAAGTTCTGCCTTGGTGATATTTTGGGCACTGATCATTTGCGTTAATAACTGCGCTTGCCATTGATCTGGGTATTGTTGCTTTAACTGGGTGATCGTCTCTTCCCCCAACTCTTTGTTCGCAAGCTGTTCAAATTGTTGCCAAATCGACTTTTGAGTGATCGCCATTAAGGGGTGCCCTAACTGCTGCGCAAGTTGTTGTTTAGCTAAGGCCGCGGCATCTGCTTGGGGCGCAACGCCCCCCAGTAAAGTAATGGATAATTCTGGGCGTAAAGTTAACGCTTCAGCCAGTCGAGATAAATCGGTTTTTCCTTGCTCATTGAGGGCACTGCTGCCGTTATCAAAGGTAATTTCATCGGCGGGTGGTTTGCCGCCAAGTAAGTTGCCGAGTAGATCAAAGGGGGCGGTAACCGCTTTGGTGACGATGTTGGTGATCGCTTGCCAAATAATGGCGCCAATATTGAAGGATGGATCATCAATGTCACCGCCCACCTCTAAATTTAAATCAATCACGCCTTGACGATTTTTTAAGAGGGCAATGGCCAAGGGCAATGGCAAGCTAGTGGCTTTGTCTGAATTGCTGGGTTTGCCAAGTTCGAGCTGGTTGATCACAACGTTGTTACGTCCTTGGAGCTTATCGCCTTCTAATTGATAATTTAAGGCCAAATTGAGCTGGCCTCGATCAATGTAATAGCCCGCATAGGTACCGGCATAGGGGTTTACAGAGGTGAGCTCAAAATGCTCGAAGGTTAAGTCTAAGTCCAGATCTCGCTGTGCACCAAAGGGCTGCAGGCTGCCTTGCAGTGTTACTGGGGCGTAGCGATCCACTTGCCCTTTAATATTGACTGTTGCGGCTTTCGAGCTGGTTGTAGACAGCCGACTAATATTGCCATTGAGCGCTTCGATGCCGGTGGCAAAGCGAGGTGTTAACCGGTTGTCGGCAAAAAAGGCTTCACCATTGTCGATTTTGGTTTGGCCAATCGTTAGCGCTAATGGCGCATTGTCTTTAGCCGTGGGGTGAGCTGATGCCGCGGATGGCTCGCTGCTTGGCGTATGAGTGGGCACTATCTCGCTTAAGTTGGTGCTGCCATCGTGATTAATGATCATGCGGGCGTATGGGCGTTTGAGCACAATCTCATCGATATCAATACTGAGTGGCTCTGTGTTGATGCGAAAATCGTTCACCGCAAAGGTTTGCCATTTGAGCAGATCTTGCGCCCCTACGGGATCTTGTACCAACACATCATCAATGGTGCTGCTCCCGCTAACGGTTAACTGCAAGGGCTCTATGGCGCTGAGCTGTACTTGCCCTTTGGTAGAGAACACCCCTGAGAGCAATTTCACTTGGGCGTATTGTTGCCAATAGGGCAGGGTATCTAACAGTGGGAACCGTTGGAGATGAAAATCGCTGCTGATGTTTAGTGGGTGCGGCGTTACTTCACCTTGTAAAGCGAATGTGCCTTGTTGATTTATGGCTAACTCAAGTTGGTAAGCAATGGCTTGTTGCAGATCTTGGCTTAAGGCGCCGGTTTCTAACTTTTGCAAAAGCAGTTGCCATTTGGCCGGCGTCGCGTTGCTTTGATCCGTTAAATTAAGTTGCCACTGGTTAAGCTTTACGTCGTTAATTGCCCATTGCCAAGGTTTGCCGGCTTCCGTTGTTGTTGGTGCAGCATTAGTCGTGCTGTGCTCATTGGTGGCCACTGCCGAGGTGTTGGGCGCACTTGGGGCAGGGGTTGGGTTAGGGGCAAAAATCGTTTGCCAGTTCAGCCCCTCTTTGGTCAGAATGGCGTTGCCTTGGCCGCCGCTTAATGCCACTTGATCAATGTGGAGTATTTGTGCTGGCCAAGCGAGATTGGCGTTTTGCACCGTGAAGCTATCGAGACTTAATAGGGGCTGTTGTTGATGACTGATGGCCAATTGGCTGAGTTCAATTTGGGTTTGGCTTATTTTGGCTTGTAAACCGGAACCATCATCGGTCAGGTGAATGTGGCTGCGTAATGCCAGCTCAAGGCTATCAAGTTCAAAATCAACCGGTAGGGCTAAAAATTGCCAATAGGGGACTAAGCTGGTTTTACTTAAGTTTAAGCTTGCTGCCACCTGTAGCGGTGACAATTGGCTTTCAAGCTCGACATCGAGTTGCCCTTTACCCGGAGCGGTTAAGGTTAGATGCATCCGGTTATTGGCTTGATTAAAGTTTAATTGCTGTGCATTGATGTTGAGTTTATCAAATTGCAGCGTTTGGTTTTGGTCTTGTTGGTAGCTGATTTGACCTTGAGCTAATTGAAAGCGGTTAATGGCCAGCGGTAAGTGAATATCGTTTGTTGAGGCGGCTTTTTCTGGTTCTGGTTGGCTTGGTGGCAGAATTTGTTGCAGGTTTAATTGGCCATGCTCATAAATAAGATGCAATTGAGGCTCAGTGAGCTGAACTTCAGAGATCTGGCCGGTTAGGGTGAAGAGAGAGTGCCATGGCTCTAAATTGATGATCCCTTGTTCAAGCATGATGGTTGGTCGTTGCTTATCATCGCTGAGTTGCAGCTGATCAATTTGCAGGCGCCAACTTAAAGGGTTAAAGCGCAGATCCGTTAAATGTAACGTGCCGTTGGTATGGGTTGCGACCCATTGCGGCAATTTGGCCAAGATAAGGGCCGGCATGGCCCAGCCAAGCAATAACAGATAGACGCCAAAAAGCGCCAAACAGTAGCTGAGTCTGCGGACCGATTTTTTTTGCCACCACGCCTTAATCACAGAGGACTCCTGTCGTTGTTTGTTCATATGCTTTTGCACCGGATCGGCACATTACTGCTGGGTTTGGCATTCCATTACCCCATGGCTGAGTTTAGGCCAGAATTTGGCGTCAATATTAGCAGCCTATCTACAATATTGAGTTGATTTTACAAGGTGTTATTGCGCTTTATTGGCAACCACAATCTGCCCTATGGTGTGTGCCGAGAGTGGGGCGCGGATGGGGCGTTTTTTTGTGCATCTTCAAGTGCTTGACGTTGCAGTGCGTTGCGCTCTAATTGCTGTTGTAATTGCGTGACTTGGTCTTGCAAACGCGGATTTTGTGGAGCGCCTTTCTTATTGGCTTGGCGTGCTTCAATGCGCGCGAGCTGCCGAGCGAGCATAAAATTGCCCACAACGACTCCAAATACCAATGTGCAAATCACAATTGCGTGCCATGTTTCCATTAAAATACGCCTAAATTATGGTGTTGAATCAGCCCGTAAGGCTACCACAACTGGGCACCGCTGGTTGCGATAGTCCGCTCATTCAATCAACGTGGTCATCATGATAAATTTAGGGTTGTTACTCAGTAACTTTTCGATTGATTCGGTATGATGCCTGCGTGAATTCTTGTTTACTGAGGTGTCCTGTTGAGTGACCTTGCCCTGCCAGCGCCGGCCGAACCGTTAACCAATGGTTTAATGATGCTCCACTCCAATCAAATTGAGCAGTTACGAGATTTGGTGGTGGATTGGCTAAAGCTGTACCCATTAGCGCCATTAGAGCCTGAAATTTTTTTAGTGCAAAGTAATGGTATGGCGCAATGGTTAAAATTGGCGTTGGCCGCCGACAGCGGCCATGGCATTGTTGTCGGGGCGCAAATGCAGTTGCCTTCACGCTTTATTTGGCAACTGTATCGCACGGTATTAGGCTCCGAAGCCGTACCTAAAGTCTCTCCTTTTGATAAACCGCAACTGCGCTGGCGCATATTACGGCTGCTGCCTGAATTACTAGAAAAGTCCGAATTTGCCCCATTGGCCCGTTTTTTAGCGGGGGATCAAATCTTACGAAAACGCGACCAACTTGCGGAACAACTGGCGGATTTATTCGATCAATATCAAGTGTATCGGGCCGATTGGCTTGCGGAGTGGGCTGCTGGTGGCGATGTGGTGATTTCGGGGCGTGATCAACGCAACCCCTTGCCACCAAGCCAATTATGGCAGCCCTTATTATGGCGCGCATTATTGGCCGACATGCCAGTAGAGCAACGCGGTACCAGCCGAGCCAGCTTGCATCAACAATTTTTAACGGCGTTGCAGCAAGGTCGTGTACCGGCCAACTTGCCGCGACGTCTTGTGATTTTTGGGATCAGCACCTTGCCACAGCAAACGATTGAGGCATTAGCTGCTTTGGCTGGTCATTGTCAGGTATTGTTGTGCATTAATAATCCGTGCCAGCATTTTTGGGGCGATATTATTGAAGATAAAGATCTGCTGCGAAAGCAATTAGCCAAAGCGCGCCATCAGCGCAAAGCGGGGCTGCCAGCGGAGTTAGATGAATCTCAACAGCACAACCAAGTGAATCCGCTTTTGGCTTCGTGGGGCAAACAGGGGCGCGATTACATCGGCTTATTATATGAGTACGATCAGCCTGAGCATTACCAAGCGAATTTCCAGCAGATCGATCTGTTTTCTGAACCAACAGGGGCACGTTTACTGACCCAAGTACAGCGTGGGATCTTTGATTTAACGCCGCTGCCAGCATGCCCTAAGAAATCGGAAGATGACGACTCCATTACTTTAGTGGTTGCCCACTCGCGCCAACGTGAAGTGGAAATATTACAAGATCAACTGCTGGCTCGTTTTGCGGCTGAGCCAACGTTGCGGCCAGCGGATGTGATTGTGATGATGCCAGATGTAGCGCAATACGCCCCTCACATTGAGGCGGTATTTGGCCGGATCTCCAGCCAAGATCCGCGTTATTTGCCCTTTACCATTGCCGATAGGGGCCAACGCGGCCAGCAAGTGCTGTTACTGGCACTTGAAACGCTGTTTGATTTAACCAACTCCCGTTTTGCGGTATCAGAATTATTGGATCTCTTGGCTGTTCCGGCGTTACGGGCACGTTTTAATATCTCGGAGCTGGAGCTGCCTTTATTGCAACGCTGGGTAGAACAAGCCGGCATTCGTTGGGGGCTTCATGGCGAACAGCGGCAACAGTTAGCGCTGCCAGAACATTTAGAACAAAATACGTGGGCGTTTGGTCTTAAGCGCATGCTGCTTGGCTATGCCGTTGGTACTGGGGAGGCGTGGCAACAGATTGAACCTTGCGATGAAATTGGTGGCTTGGATGCTGCGTTAGTTGGCAAGTTGGCGGCGTTGCTGGATACCTTAGAAAGCCTGTGGCGTTTTTTTTGTCAGCTCTGGCAGCCCGATCACTGGGCTGCGGCGTTAAGCGATGCGTTAGACGCGCTTTTTGTGGCACAAGATGAGATTGAAGCCACCATTTTAAATAAGCTCAAGCACACCTTGAGCGATTGGCGTCAAGCCTGTGCTGAGGCGCAATTAATCGAGCCTTTGCCGTTAAGTATTTTGCAAGAACTGTGCTTGGCCCCCTTTGAAAGCGATGGGGTGTCTCAGCGCTTTTTAGCAGGAAAAATTAACTTTTGTACCTTGATGCCGATGCGGGCGATTCCGTTTGAGCAGGTTTGCCTGTTGGGGTTAAACGATGAAGATTACCCCCGTTCTCGCCCCCCTTTGGATTTTGATTTAATGTCGATGGCCGGCCAGTTAGATGGTTCAGCGGTACCAGTACCGTTACCGTCGCAATATCGCCCCGGTGATCGCTCGCGCCGCGAAGATGATCGCTACCTCTTCTTGGAAGCGTTGCTGGCAGCACGTCGATGGATCTCATTTAGTTACATTGGGTTTAGCGCACGGGATAACAGTGAACGCACGCCGTCAGTATTGCTGGGGCAGTTACTGGATCATCTGCAAGCGGGCTACGCGCGAGCCGATGGCCGTCCATTGCTGCTGGGACTCACCGAAGAGCATCCGTTACAACCTTTTAGCCGTGGTTACTTTGATGGCCAAAGTGCGTTTCCCAGTGGCAAGTTGATGCGCTCTTTTGCGCATGAATGGCAACAGGTGCATCAGTCCAGCCCGATCGCGGAAAAAGTCGCCCCATTGACGCGCTGGGAGCCGACCCAAGTACTCAATTTTGTGGCTTTATTGGCCTTACTTAACGATCCTGCCAAGTTGCTTTTTAATCGCCGTTTAGGGGTGCACCTTGAAGAGAATGCCAGCATAGCGAATGACTTAGAACCCTTTGAATTGAATGGTCTTAGCCGCTATCAATTGCGCCAACAATGGTTTACTCATCTACGGCAAGCAGGCATTGAAGGCCAAAGCTCGGCCTTTGTTCGCCAACTGCAACAGTGGCGCGGGCAAGGGGCGTTGCCCATTGGTTTGGCGGGCGATGAGCTGGCTCAGAGTATGGCGACGCCCGTAGTGGAGGCTTATCGGCGGGTACTTGAATTGCAACAATCGTGGCAGCCACAAGCACCACAAGAGGTGCGTTTTAGCCATCAGGGGATCGAGTTTGAAGACTGGCTAACAACGTTACACCGCACGCCCTCTGGCGAATGGGTGCAATGGCAGGTACTCCCCGAAGAATTAAGTGACACTAAGGGGCAATTGAAACGCCCGATTAAAGCCGCGCAGCTGTATTTGCAGCATCTTACGGCTAACTTGCAACTTACCGAACCTCAAGCGGTGAGCAGTTATTTAGTCAGCAGCGATGGGATCTGGGTTTTTGCCCCCATCAGTGGCAGTGATGCGCGCCAACAACTGCAGTGGTTGTTAGAAACTTACCAAGAAGCGATGAGCAAGCCGTTGCCGATCAGCAGTGGCTCGGGTTGTCGTTATATTCAAGTGTTACAAGACGACAATGGCAAAGACTCGGTAGCGGCAATGCACCAAAAAGCGTTAACGGAGGCTCGAAAACGGTTTGATGGTGATGGCTATATCAGTAGGGGTGAGCGCTTCTACAACCCATATCTGAGCCGTTGTTGGGAAGATTTCAGTGAACTTCCCACAGCGGAATTTGAACAAAAAGCAGAACAACTTTATGGCGATTTAGTGCGTGGATTAAAACCCGTAGCCAATGCCGTTGAGGACTCAGACGCATGAGCCAAACCAGTAAAATTTTAGCGCCATTACACTTTCCACTGGGGGGCGCTCGTCTCATTGAGGCCTCAGCGGGTACCGGAAAAACGTACACCATTGCGACCTTGTATTTGCGCCTTGTATTAGGGCACGGAGGGCAAGAGTTTGGCCATCCACAAGGGGCGTTAACGCCTGATCAAATATTGGTGGTAACTTTTACCAAAGCGGCTACTGCGGAACTGAAAGATCGTATTCGGCGCCGGCTTGTTGAAGGTGTGGATGCCTTTCGGGCGGGCAACAGCTGTGATGGCTTATTAAAAGATTTACTGCAGCAATACGATGCGGCCGAATACCCACGCTGCGCTCGCTTGTTGGAGCTGGCTGCCCAGATGATGGATCAAGCTGCGATACATACGATTCACGCATGGTGCCAGCGCATGTTGCGTGAACACGCCTTTGATTCAGGCAGCTTATTTAATCTCAAGCTGGAAACCGACATTACCCCGCTTAAAGAGGAAGCGGTACGCGATTACTGGCGAACCTATATATACCCTAGTGATGAAGCCAGTGTCGCCACAATTTTAACGTTGTACCCCACGCCTAGCGCGTTGCAAAACGAGCTGTTCAAGGTGTTAGGTAAAGTGACTGAACAAGGCGATCCGTTCACGCTAGTACGGCAGCAACAGCAACAAATTGCCCAGTGCAAACGGGTATGGCAAGAGGCGTGGCCTCAGCTATTGGCGCAATTGCAGCAGGCGCATGATCACAAAAAAGTGAATCGCCAAAAAATAAAAACAAACCATTTTGAACAGTTATATCAGTGGTTTACTGGGCCAGAACCGTTGCCGAGTGAAACGTTGGTAAAGCGTTATCAATCCGCTGGTATGGTGGATGCGGCAGCCAAAGGGCAAGCGCCCCTAGATTCGTCGGCCTTTGAGGCGTTGACCACACTGGTGCAGCAGCTTGAAGCACACAGTTTAAAAGAGACGTTACTTTGTCATGCAGGCGCTTGGGTTCAGCAGCGGATTTTGAGTGAAAAGCATCGTTTGGCGCTGATGGACCCTGATGATCTCATTCGTAACTTAGATCAGGCACTCAGGCAAGACACAGACAAGGTGTTGAGCGATAAAATTCGTCATCAATTCCCCGTGGCTTTAATTGATGAGTTTCAAGACACCGATGAGGATCAATACCGTATTTTTAGTGGCTTATACTTAGAGCAGCCGCACACGGGACTCATGATGATCGGCGATCCAAAACAGGCGATTTATGCCTTTCGAGGCGCCGACATCCACACCTATTTGGCCGCTCGAAACGAAACCAGCGACCATTACAGCCTTGAGACCAATTACCGCTCGACTCAGGCGATGGTGGATGCAGTGAATGGGCTTTTTTTGTTTGCCGAGCAGCAACGTACTGGCGCTTTTATGTATCAAGGTATCCCTTTTGAACCCGTAAAAGCCCGTGGACAAAGTGTGATATGGCAACAGCAAGGGGTGCCTCAAGCCGCCTTGCAGCTGTGCTGGCAAGCAACCGAACAAGGCGCCGTAACCAAGGGCGATTATTTAATGCGCATGAGCGAAGCCTGCGCTGAAAGCATCAGTCAGTGGCTCACGCAAGGGCCTTCAGGTACTGGCTTTCTGGCAGAAAATGGCACAGTCAGCCCCGTCGGTGCGGCCGACATTGCCATTTTGGTGCGCGATGGCAGCGAGGCCAATGCGGTTCGCCAAGCGTTGGATAAACGAGGGGTTCGAAGCGTCTATCTGTCAGATCAAACCTCGGTATATCAAAGCCAAGAAGCGGCAGATCTGCAATGGATTTTGCAAGGGGTTGCCCAGCCTCGCAACGACCGAGCAGTACGGGCCGCCTTAGCCACCCAGACGTTAGGGATGGCGCTTAGTAGCATTGAACAGCTCAGCCAAAACGAGCAAGCGTGGGAACAAGAATTAACGGTATTTAAAGGGCTGTTGGGACATTGGCAACAACATGGGGTATTGCCGATGTTGCGGCAACTGTTGCAGCACTATGAGGTAGCCCAGCGCTGTTTGGCCGAGCCGACACAAGGTGAGCGGCGCTTAACCAATCTATTGCATCTGGCTGAATTGTTGCAGGCGGCCTCCACGCGGTTGGATGGTGAACAAGCGTTGCTGCGCTATTTGCGAGAACAGCGAGCCGAAACCCACAGAGACGGCGATGAGCAGATAACGCGTTTGGAGTCGGATGCTGCTTTGGTGAAAGTGATTACCATCCACAAATCCAAAGGGCTGCAATATAAATTAGTGTGGCTGCCGTTTGTGCTGAATTTTCGTCAGGTCAACTCAGAGCCGTTTTTATATCGAGATCCTCAGCAAAAAACCAAATTGAGTTTTAAAAAAGATAAAGCGTTAATGGCACTGGCGGATGAGGAGCGTTTAGCCGAAGACATTCGGCTGCTTTATGTGGCATTAACGCGCGCAGAGTTTGGTTGTTACCTTGGATTGATGGCGCTTAAATCGGGCCAGAATGGCGCCAGAGGCGAACCGAATGTGCATTTAAACGCGTTTGGGCATTTACTTGGCGGCGGCACAGCCTTTGATCAGCCACAGCTTGAACAGCAATTGCAGTGCTTAGTGGGTTATTGCAATTCAGCCACAAGCCCCAAGGCCGCTTGTTTTGTTGAGCTGCCGGCCAGCACGGCCACCACGGTTTATCAGGCACCCTATGCGGAAGTGGCATTACCAGAAGCCACTGCCTATCAACGTCAACCGTTTCAGCCATGGTGGATCAGCTCTTATTCTGGGCTGTTGCAGGGAATGGCGTCTCATGCGGAGTTGGCGTTACCGAGCGGGGCCGAAGCCGAAAGCTGGGCTTCAGACGCTGCCGCGGATCGTTTAGCGGAGATGATGAATGGCGCTGACGATCTGGAATTGCTGGCGCCTCAACTGCCGCAGTCGGGGACCATCCACGCCTTTCCTAAAGGCGCTGCGCCAGGCAGTTTTTTGCATGATCTGTTTGAATGGGCGGCAATGGAGGGTCAATTCCAGATCAATATGACCGAGCTTAGCGAACACCTTGGCAATATCTGCCCAAGCCATGGTTATGGTGAATACGCCCCCATGTTAGCGGCGTGGATGGCCGAGGCGTTGCAGGTGCCATTGCCTTTATATGACACAGAAGCAAGCCTATTGGCATTGCCATTAGTGCGGCCAGAGTTGGAGTTTTGGTTTGAGGCCAATCAGGTGGATATTGCACAAGTTGATGCATTAGTTTGTGCAGATATTTGGCCAGGGCATGCTCGTCCTGCCCTCAATCCAATTCAGCTTAATGGCATGCTCAAAGGCTTTATTGATTTAACCTTCTATTACCAAGGTCGTTATTACGTGGCTGATTATAAATCTAATTATCTGGGAGTAGATCAAAGCGCTTATCAAAAGAATGAGATGATCGCCGCCATGCTCGCGCACCGCTATGATCTGCAAGCGGTGCTCTATACCTTGGCGTTACATCGACAGCTCAAGTCGCGGTTACCGGATTACGATTTTGATACCCATATTGGCGGTGGTTTGTACTTGTTTGTTCGCGGATTGGCGGCTGAGGCGTTAGGGCAAGGTGCGTTAACCGTAACACCATCTAAAGCACTGGTTGAGCAGTTAGATCAGTTGTTTTCAGGCCACCCGATGGAGATTGCTTAATGTTATTTACTGGTGATCATCCCTCGGAGCCTACAAAACCGCAGTGGTTGTTTGGCCCTAAACCCTTGGCACCAGAACTGGCGCCGTTAGAGCAGTATCAGCAATTGAATTGGCTGCGTCCGCTGGATTTGGCGTTTGTGCGCTGGTTGCACGATCAAGGTGAGCCAAACGTGGTGGTGTTGCTGCTGGCTGCTTTATTAAGCCATCAAGTTGGCCGTGGCCATACGTGTTTGGATTTACAGCAGTTGCTTGAACAAACCAACGACAGCTTGGATCTACCACCCAATGGCCGCGCTTATCTTGCCTCCAGCACGCCACAGCAATGGCTTGCAGGCCAACAACTTGAAACGCTGCAGCAGGCATTACAGCAATCGATTCAAGTGCAGGTCATCACGCGGGGGGAAAACCAACAAGCGCCCTTAGTTTTGGATGGTAAACGCTTGTACTTACGCCGCTATTTTAATTATGAAACGCAGGTGGCCCAAGCGCTATTAGGGCGTTTGCAGCAGCAATTTACGCTGCCCAATGATTTACCAGAGCAACTGCAACGCTTATTTGCGCCATTAAAAGATCGCGCTGAGCGACAAGGGCATGAGATTCATTGGCAAAGTGTTGCCGCCGCGGTGGCAGCGCGCTCGGGGATCAGCATTATTTCGGGTGGCCCAGGAACGGGTAAAACCACCACAGTCGTGCGTTTATTGGCCTTATTGCAGGGCATGAGTTTGGTGGCTGAAGGGGTGGATGG
>JAWXTX010000016.1:0-36869 GCA_044433165.1 Ferrimonas sp.
TACCACCAGTATTTTGGTGGTTCATGTTAAAGGGGCGCCCAGGCACCACTGTTGATATGGCATGCTTATACACCATCTGACTGACCGTGTTTTTCAGCAAAATAACGAACTGATCGAAAGATTCTATCTGTCCTTGCAGTTTAATGCCGTTAACCAAATAAATTGAAACTGGAACTCGCTCACGGCGAAGCGCATTCAAAAATGGATCTTGCAGAGACTGCCCCTTAGCCATTCTGTCATCCTTTAAAATTGTAATTAATCTAATAAGTATATTGTCAGCGAAAATCAGCCACTAACGCTAGTAATTTATAGTGCATCACTGCTTACAATGCTAATTTTCTCAACACTTTATCTACATTATCATCATCATTGGTTTGCAACCACTGCAACTCAGGCCAACCTCTTAACCAAGTTAACTGACGCTTGGCTAATTGACGCGTTGCAGCAACACCTTGCGCCACCATAGTGGGCTTATCAATATCGCCGGCCAAGTAATGCCACATCTGTCGATAACCAACACAACGCATTGAAGGCAAAGAAAGATGCAAATCTCCTCGCGCCATTAATGCTTGCACTTCTGCTTCAAACGGCTGTGCCAGCATCTGCATAAAGCGCTGTTCAATGCGTTGATGTAATTGCGCTCGATCAGAGGGTGCAATTGCAAACTGCGCAAACTGATAAGTGTTATTGGCGTTCTTCGTTTGTGTCAGCTCAGTCATGGATTTTCCGCTAATGCGGTACACTTCTAACGCACGCGAAAGACGTTGTGGATCATTTGGGTGTATTCGGGCAGCCGCAACCGGATCCACAATAGCTAATTGCGCATGCAAGGCAGCCCAACCAAGCTGCTGTGCTTCTTGTTCAATGGCAGCACGAACCGCTGCATTAGCGGATGGCAGTGGAGTAAGCCCCTCTATCAGTGATTTAAAATACATCATGGTTCCACCCACCAAGAGTGGGATCCGTCCTGATGCAGTGATCTCCGCCATTTCGCGCTCAGCATCCGCCACAAAATCGGCTGCAGAATAGCTCTCAGCTGGATCTAAAATATCAATCAAGCGGTGCGGTGCTAATGCCTGCTCCTCGGCCGTAGGCTTAGCCGTGCCAATATCCATTTGTCGATAGATCAACGCCGAGTCGACGCTTATCAACTCCACAGGCAAGTGTTGTCGTAAAGCGATGGCTAAATCGGTTTTACCTGAGGCGGTAGGGCCCATCAAACAGATGGCCAATGGGCGAGATTGGTAACTCAATGCGATGACTCCAATAGAGGCTGCCAAGCTAACGGAATCGCTTGCTTGGCTAAGTTTTGTTGCGCATCTGCAGGCAATTGTTGCCATAACGCCTGAGCGCTGTCTGTCGGCTCGCTCCACTGCGCCAGCCACGCAGCCAGTGCTTCTGGCTCTGGGATCTCCATCAACAGCCACTGCAGCAGATCAGGGATGATCCTTGCTAAGTCGCCATGACGAAGTGGCGCCGGTACGGTTTTCAACACCAAGCGCTGGTGCTGTTTAGACAAATCGATGCCTAATTGCCGTAATAGACGCGCTTGTTGCGCTAATAATTGCACCCAGTCCGGCTCAGCAGGCAATGAAATGGGCAACAATAAAGGTTGGCCAACTAATCCTTGCGGTAAGCGTTGTAACAGTTGCTGTTGCAGCACAACACGGTGCAACGTATTGACGGTGAGTAAACCAAGTTGATCGGCTTTAGCCAATAAGATGGTCTGGCGATTTAACGGGTATAACAATTGCCATTCGTGCTGGCCAAAGCTCGATTCGGGTTGAGGCTCAGCGACAATATCATGCGGGGTTTGCAATAGCTTCGTATAATGACCAATCGCTTGCGTCCGCTCAATGGGGGACACTTCACTGCGATGCAGCGGCATTGGGGTATAGCCACTTTTAGGACTACTGGCTGGTGATGATGACGTCGCACGGGCTGTCGGAAATGCCGTATCTACGGCATCGGCTGCGCTGACGTTTTGAGCATGAGCGACCACGCTCAGCGCGGACGAGACAGGCAGTCGCGTTGCTGCTGAGGATGAGGGCGTTGCCGATGTAAGGCAAGCCGCAGTGGCGCTGCTGTCATATTGCGCAAAACCTTGCACGAGCGCACTGAGAATAAAATCGTGCACGTAACGGGCTTGGTGAAACCGCACTTCGTGTTTGGCTGGGTGAACATTCACGTCAACCGCACGCGGATCTAACATTAAAAAGAGCACATAACCGGCAGCGGCACTCAGATCAGCCTCTTCTAACGCTTGTCGTACCGCATGATTAACCAGTTTATCGCGTACAATCCGGCCATTAACGTAAAAATACTGCACTTCACTCACTCGTGCTTGGGCATCGTCTAATGCCACATACCCGCTCAACGTGTGTTCGTCTGTGGTGCTGTGCAATAACAAGGCTCGTTCGGCAAAAGCACTGCCGCAAATCGAAGCTAACCGTTGTTGCCGCTGGCGTTCATTGCGCGCAGGCCGATATTGACGTATGAGTTTATCGTTATGGCGCAGCGTAAAGTGCACCTCATCGTGAGCTAGAGCAATGCGCCGCAATTGCTCTTCAATGTGGGTAAATTCGGTTTTGTCCGCACGTAGAAAACGGCGCCGAGCCGGCGTATTAAAAAACAGATCCACCACTTCCACTGTGGTGCCTTGTGGATGTGCCGTTGGCTGCATTGTCACGGCCATGTCGCGCCCTTCAGCATGTACCTGCCATGCTTCGGTAGCGCCTTGAGCCCGCGAGCTGAGCGTTAAGCGGGCAACCGAGCTAATTGATGCCAGCGCTTCGCCTCGAAAGCCAAAGCTTAAGATCGACTCAAGATCATCCAAGCTGGCTACTTTAGAGGTCGCATGGCGCGCTAGGGCCAAGGCCAGCTGTTCTTGGGGGATCCCCGAGCCGTTATCTCGAATAATGAGCGATTTACTGCCACCACGTTGGATCTCAATATCCACCTTGGTGGCACCGGCATCCAAACAGTTTTCCACCAACTCTTTTACCACCGATGCCGGCCGTTCCACCACCTCACCGGCGGCAATTTGATTCGCTAATTGAGGCGGTAAAATTTGAATGACCATGGGCGTTCCTATAAAAGCGGAATAGTCAGGCGTTGTCCTACTAAAATTGTATTAGAATTCAATTTATTAGCTGTTTTTAATGCTGCCACACTGATCCCATAGTGACGGGCAATAATGGACAACGACTCCCCCTGAGACACCCGATGTACTTTGCCTTGTTGTTGGGCCAACAAACTGTCTCTCGGCGGATTGTGCTGAAAATGTTGAATGATGGTGCGTTGCAATGCTTGCGCTAAGCGTTTTTGATGAGCGCTGGTTCGCAATAAACGTTCTTCTGCCGGGTTTGAGATAAACCCAACCTCCACCAATAAAGAGACCAAATCAGGCGATTTTAATACCGCCAACGACGCAGCTTGCGGCTCGGCTTTATGCAATTTGGTAAAGCTTTTAAATTCATTCAAAATCGCACTGGCTAAAGTATGGCTTTCAGACATATTATTTTGCCGCGCCAAATCAACAATCGTGCGCTGTAAGGCTTCATCGCCTTGCGTGGATTGTGAGATCACCTCGCCGATACCGCGCAGTTCCGATAAACGGTCATCCCGTTCCAACAAACGCCCCATTTCCGATTGCGCTCGGCGCAACGATAAAATCCACACTGAAGCCCCACTGGGCTTGGGATCATTAAAAGCATCAGCATGAATGGATACCAATAAATCCGCATTGGCGCGACGGGCGATAACCGAGCGCTGATCCAGCCCAACAAAATAATCACCGCTCCGCACAAGTACCGCTTCAAACCCTGGGGTTGCATCGATCTTAGCTTTCAAACGCTGGGCAATGGGCAACACCACGTTTTTTTCATAAGTACCAGATGGGCCAATCGAACCAGGATCTTTGCCACCATGGCCAGGATCGATGGCAATCACGACGTTACGGGCAGGACGGCTGCTGCTTGGGGCCGCCACACTTGCTTGCGCCGCTGGGCTCAGATCCAGCACCAATCGATGTCCAGCACTGCCACTAGGACCTAAGGCAAACACCTTATAAGATGCCGGCGACGCCATATCCAGCACTAAGCGTAATTCACCACTGGCCGCAGGTTGGCTGGTGCGAATGCGACGTACCAGTTCAGTTTTTTCAGCTAAGCCATCTAGCTTGGTATTTAACTTCGTTTTTTTTAGATCTAAGACGATCCGATCTGGGGATGCCAAACGCTCTGTGGAATAGTTTGGCTTGCTCTGCAAATCAAAAACCAGACGCGTTTTTTCTTTGGTGGCGTGAATGCGAATCGAATTCACCTGATTTGCCCAAGTCAGCGAACTAAATAGCCCCAACAGCAGTATCAGTAAAACCCGTGGCCAAATCGTAGCAAAGATCATCATAAAGACAGTTGTTGTAAGAGTCGTTGACCCGCCTCAGAACCCGCTTTCAGCACTGCTTGACGGCCATCTAAGTGGTAATTAAAAGTGATGCTTACATCGGCATTGGGCAACAAACCATGGCCTTTTTCTGGCCACTCAATTAACGCTAATGAATGCGCCCCAAAATAATCACGGATCCCCATAAATTCGAGTTCTTCAGGATCCATAAGCCGATATAAATCAAAGTGATAAACCTGCATGCCAGCAAATTCATAGGGTTCGACCAATGCATATGTTGGGCTTTTTACTGCTCCTTGATGGCCCAATGCCTGAATCAGCCCTCGGGTAAAGGTGGTTTTACCGGCACCCAGATCGCCATGTAAATAAACCGTCAGCGGCGCTTTGATCACAGCGGCGACCGCCTGACCCAATACCAGAGTCGCGCTTTCATCGGCGAGATCGAATCTTAATTGCGTCATGCTGTTCCTAAAGTCAAATATAAAAAAGTAACCGACTCATATTTTAGAGAAAAGTTCATTTTATGCGGCAGCATTTAACATCGCGCCACCAAAGAGGCGCGATTATATCAAAATGTGAAGGCGGGGGAATGGGCAGGCACGGTATAAAAAGCCATGCCAAAGCACGGCGCTTAAGTTAAATAAAATGTACAAATACACCTAAAAAAAGCGCAGCACCGGCCCAGTTATTATTGAGAAAAGCACGAAAGTATTGTGCTCGTTCGCCACTGGCCAATAGCCCTTGCTGGTATCCAAACAGCAACCCGATGATCCCAAGCCCAACAAAATAGCTCAGGCTCAATTGCTGCAAATGGCCAATCAGCGCCAAACAGAGCAGTGTGATTGCTTGAAACAAACCAATAAAGCAGCGATCCCAGCGTCCAAACCAAATTGCGGAGGAACGGATCCCTATTCGAATGTCATCGTCTCGATCAACCATGCCGTACATAGTGTCGTAGGCTACCGTCCAGCACCAATTCGCCACAAACAGCAGCCAAGCATACCAAGGAACGTGTCCGCTTTGAGCAGCAAACGCCATAGGAATGCACCAACTCCAGACAATGCCTAAAAACATCTGTGGTACCGCTAAAAAACGTTTGGTAAATGGATAAATGATGGTTAATGCGATCCCAATCCAAGCCAATTGCATGGATAACCGATTCAGCTGCAGTACTAACAAGAAACACAATAACGCTAAGATCCCAAACAGTACGAGGGCTTCCCAACTGTGGATCTCCCCCTGCGCTAATGGCCGTTGCTGTGTTCGGCTCACTTGGCCGTCTACATGGCGATCTGCATAATCATTGATAATGCATCCGCTGGCGCGCATCAGCCAAACACCCACAAAAAACACGACAAACAGCTCCCACTGAGGCCATCCAGAGGCTGCCAACCACAACGCCGTCAGTGTTGGCCACATTAATAATAAAGTACCGATGGGACGATCTAAACGCGCTAAACGACGGTATGCATTTAACCGCCCATACATCATTGTCAGCATATCCGTTGCCCTAATTGTGATTTAATCAAATCACATTATGCCGCTTTCTTGAGATTTGGCACAGAAAAGCCCCTCTAAAAGGGGCTAAATCTTGGGATGGGCAACTCGTGTAAAAACATCAACTCACCGGTTCACGATAACGGATGCTGCCATCCGCTTTAATTTCATCAAACCACACATTGTGATGTTGCTTGGCCCAGTTTTCATCGCAATAACCACTGACCATAGCGGGGAAACTGCCCTCTGACAGCACGGTCGCCATAAAAATATGCACCACAGTAAAACCAGTGATCACTACCGCAGCGAGCCCATGCACCAATATGGCGGTTAACAAACCGGTGCGGCTGGCACCCAACCAACTAGGAAAAAGCATGATCAATCCAGATGCAATCAACGCTAAGCCAAACAAGGTAAAGCTCCAAAACCACAGCTTTTCCCCGCCATTAGCAAAGCCGGCATCCGGATGCTTGCCTTTAAATGGGCCAAAGTTCAGATAGCCACCAACCATGGTAAACCACGTTAAATCATAGCCTGCGGGGATGTTATTACGAGCCCAGCGCACCATGGCAATCAAGGCAAAAAAAGAAAAAGGTAGCGCCATGTAATCGTGAATGGGTTTCGCCGCCGCCGCCAATGCCGCAACCCCATCAGGCCCAAGCCAATGGCCAAACACAAACCGCCCTGTCATCAAAGCAAGACCGGTTAAAATTAATAAAATGCAGGGGATGGCCATCAACCAGTGCAGCCAAATATCCACTTTCTGCCACCGTTGTACCTGTAGCCCAGAAAAGCCCTTTTCCAATTTGGCCGCCCCATTCACCAAAATAAATGCCGCAAAGACGATGATCATACCAAATAATGAGAGCGCTAAAGTCGTACTTAACCATCCAGCTCGCGTTTCATAAAGTACGGGATCGTATTGGTTAATGAGGCTATCAGAATAGGGGCTGGTCGAGGTTGAACGGCCTCGTTCCCCTTGCCTCACTTGGACCCAAAGTGGGTTTAAATTAGGTACTTGGGTTTGGCTGCGCTCTTGGCCATTCATGCTCACCGTTGGAGCGATTCCTTGTTGTAACTGCTCCAACTGTTGCTGCTGTAACAGTGCTGCTTGTTCGGCTTGCTCGGCTTGCTCGGCTTGCTCGGCTTGCTCGGCTTGCTCGGCTTGCTCGGCTTGCTCGGCAACCGATTGTGCCTGAGCAGGAGCAGCACTGAATAGCCACAGTGCCATACCCAGCAGCACCGTTTGATTTTGGAGATGGCAAAGTGCCTTCATAGCCCCTCCTTATTAGGCGCCCAGCCAGCATTGGCAGCACCACGCAGGGTCACCCGCTGACGGTAGACATCGGCAATCACTTGCGCATCCCCAGCCAAAAGGGATTTGGTCGCACAGATCTCAGCACAAAATGGCAGCTTGCCTTCCGCCAAACGGTTCACGCCATAAAGTTCTAACTCTTTTTCAGTGAAAGGCTCGGCATCTGGGCCGCCAGCACAATAGGTGCATTTGTCCATTTTGCCTCGTTTGGCAAAAGTGCCACTTTTGGGGAATTGAGGCGCCCCAAAAGGACAGGCATACAAACAGTAACCACAGCCAATGCATTTCTCTTTACTGTGCAAAATAAGCCCTTCATCCGTTTGGACAAAGCAATCGGCTGGGCATACCGCCATGCAAGGGGCATCGGCACAATGCATGCAGGCCACGGAAATAGAGACCTCTTCACCAAAGATCCCATCATTAAGTGTCACCACTCGGCGACGTTGAATGCCCCACTCCACCGCAGTATCGTTTTTATTTTTACAGCCAACAACACAGCCATTGCACTCAATACAGCGCTCGGTATCACATAAAAATTTTAACGTTGCCATACGGTGACTCCTTAGGCTTTGCGGATCTGGCAAATAGTGGCTTTGGTTTCCTGCATTTGTGTAATCACATCATAGCCATAGGTCATGGCCGTGTTGGCGGATTCCCCCAACACATACGGCACCGTGCCCTCTGGATAAAACGCACGTAACGATTGCCCCTCAAACACCCCAGCAAAGTGATAAGGCATAAAACATTCTCCGGGGATCACCCGCTCAGTAACTAAGGCTTGAATGTGGATCTGCGCACCTTCCGGCGACATCAGTACCACCTTGTCGCCATCTAAGATGTTGCGGGCATTGGCATCGGCAGGGTTTATCTCTACAAACATCACCTGTTGAAGCTCCGCCAGCCAAGGGTTGGAGCGGGTTTCTTCACCACCGCCTTCGTATTCCACCAAGCGCCCGCTGGTTAAGATTAATGGGTAGGTTTTATCCAGATTTTCGCGCCGCACTTTCTCTTGGATCGAGACAAACAAACAGGGCAAACGCGCCACTCGTTGATCGGGGTAACTGGGGTATTTAATAGCCAATTCACGGCGAGGGGTATAAAGGGGTTCACGGTGCACAGGTATTTGATCAGGGAAAGTCCAGACACGGCAGCGCGCCTTGGCATTCCCATAGGGAATGCAGCTGTGTTTAAGCGCCACTCGTTGAATGCCGCCAGACAGATCCGTTTTCCAATTTTTACCGGCGGCGGCCACTTTTTCGGTTGCCGTTAATTCATCCCACCACCCTAACTGCTGCAACATCTGCGCCGTAAATTCTGGAAAACCAGTGCCAATATCATTGCCTTTAGAACCAAAATCATCTGCCAGTAAATTTTGGCCTTCATACTCCACCCCAAAGCGGGCGCGAAAATTACCTCCACCTTGGTTCACATTTTTAGAGGTATCGTACAAAATGGGGCTGCCCGGATGCTTAATTTCAGGTGTTCCCCAGCAAGGCCAAGGCAAACCATAATATTCCCCTTTGAGTTCACCCCCTCGGCACTGCAGATCTTCAAAGCTAAAGTTCGCCCACGTTTGTTGGTGCGCTTTTAGTCGTTCGGGCGATTGGCCGGTATAGCCAACCGTCCACAAACCGCGGTTAAATTCACGGGTTATATCTTCAATTAACGGCTCTGTGCCATTGACTTTGATGTGCTTGAACAGCGGCTCTTCTAAGCCCACTTTGCGCGCCAGCAAGTAAATAATTTCGTGATCTGGACGCGATTCAAAAATGGGTTCTGACACTTTGCTGCGCCATTGCAGCGAACGATTAGAAGCCGAGACCGACCCGTAGGTCTCAAATTGCGAACACGCCGGCAAAATATAAACCCCATCAGTACGGGTATGCATCACTGACGCCATGGTTGGATAGGGATCGATCACCACCACCGTATCCATTTTATTTAATGCCTCGCGCACCACTGGGCCGCGGGTTTCGGTGTTAATCGATTGCCCCAAAAACAGCGCCATACGTACGTTGTCGCGTTGCCCTAATTTGGTTTTATCTTCTAACACGCCATCTTGCCAGCGCGAGCAAGGAATGCCGCTGCTGGTCATCGGTTTTTTACCTAAATAGGTGCCTTGATCAAAGCGTGACGACAGCCAATCAAAATCCAGATCCCAAACCGCAGCCCAATGCCGGAATGCGCCTTCCGATAAGCCATAGTAGCCCGGCAAATTATCGAACAGCAGCCCCATATCAGTCGCGCCTTGCACATTATCATGGCCGCGGAAGATGTTGGCACCACCGCCTGAAACGCCGAGATTGCCAAGCGCGAGCTGCAATAAACAATATACCCGTGTATTGGCATTGCCGATGGTGTGTTGCGTGCCGCCCATGCACCAAACAATCGCACCGGGGCGATGTTCATACATGGTTTTGGCAACACGCTCCATCTGGCCTCGCTCCACGCCTGTGATCAGCGCCACCTCTTCGGGGGGATACTTTTTCACCTCCGCACGAATGGATGCCATGTCCCAGACCCGCCGCTGGATAAAATCATCGTCTTGCCAATTATTCTCAAAAATGTGCCACAACACGCCATAGATAAAGGGGATGTCGGTGCCTGGACGAATGTGCACATACTCGTCCGCCTTGGCGGCGGTACGAGTCATGCGCGGATCCACCACGATTAATTTGGCGCCACGCTCTTTGCCTATCAAAATGTGCTGCATCGCCACAGGGTGCGCTTCTGCGGCATTCGAACCAATAAACAACATGCTTTTGCAGTTATGCATGTCATTAAAAGAGTTAGTCATGGCGCCATAGCCCCATGTATTGGCGACACCAGCAACGGTTGTTGAATGGCAAATACGTGCAGAATGATCGACGTTATTCGTTCCCCACAAGGCCGCAAATTTTCGATAAAGGTAGGACTGCTCGTTATTGGTTTTGGCTGAGCCCATAAAGTAAACGGAGTCTGGTCCCGATTGCTCTCGGATCCGCAGCATATGGCCACCCACCTCTTCAATGGCCTGCTCCCAGCTCAGCCGTTGCCATTTGCCATCGCTGAGCTTCATGGGGTATTTAATGCGCTTGTTCGAATGCGTATGGTGCACCAACGAAGCCCCTTTGGCACAATGGCCACCACGATTAAAAGGGTGATCAAACGCCGGCTCTTGCGAATACCAAATGCCATTTTTTACTTTGGCGTATAAGCCACACCCAACCGAACAGTGAGTACAAATGGTGCGTACCGTTTGGTCGGCTTCGCCACCATCCGCTTGGCTGATGTCAATCGCATCGGCGTGGGCTTTACGCAGCATGCCACTGCCCAACATGGTCGCAACCACCAAGCCCCCGCCCATACTGGCGCGTTGCAAAAATTGACGACGACTTACGCCATAATCAGCGTTTAATGAGGTTGCGGGTGTTACAGCGGCTGATGGCGCCGTCATTTTAGTCAATTTCATGGCTGACCCCCGTCGTGCTTGGTTTCTTTCAACGACGCATAATAGGTTTGCACATGATCAGAACATCGATAGCCCGTCGGGGTAACGGTAGGAGAATTTGCGGTAGTGGTAGGAGAAATGGAAGACGGCGTTGCAAGCCCAGTGCTCGCAACAGCCATGGTGCCAGCGCCCAAACCCAATGCTTGCAGTAAACGACGGCGGCTCAAAAACAGTGGTAAAACGGCCATAACACCTCCAACAAGGCAACCGTCAACGTCAGCGAACGGTGCCATGAATGTGGGTGAAACAGCCTCTGCTCCACCACCAAAGCTCCCCTTGCTAAATAGCTACAGGGGAATTTCGGCGCGGAGTGTTACTGCCTTAATCGGCGGAAATCATGTGAACGTCGAGGGCAAGCGCGCCGAAATGCGCGGACTCTAATGTGAAGAATGCCTCACCAAGTGCCGCCACCGAAGTATAGAAGCTCGCACTGTCTGCTTTAGCTAAATCCACAAAAAAGTTACCAACCCACGGTGATAAGTGACGGTTGAAGAACTGCAGCTGCTGTAATTGAGTGCCCTCTACCAACAAATACGCCATTACCTCACACAGTGCTGCTAGGTGATCTTCTGGCTCTTTCACCTGTTCATCACGCTCCAACCCCAGTACTTGCAGATCTTGGCGTAATTGAATTAAAGGCTGCTCCATTAAAGAGCCCGTTAAATACCAACTGGTGTATGGGATCACCTCACCATGGCCAAGGCCAATAAACAGATTGAAGTATTCATCTTCTAATTGATCCGCTGCCGCGTTCTCAGCACTCAACTTTAACGCGTGCCAAGCGCGGATGATGGCATTATCTTGATCCACCTCCAGCTCCAACTCCGCTAAAAACGCCAGCAACTCTGGAGTGGGTGTTCGGCGTAATAATGCGGCTAACAGTTGATACACATCTGCGCGCAAATGTTGTTGTTCTTGGGTTTGAAGCGCACTGCTTACAGTGTTGATCGAGTCGGTCATCGGTATTACACCCGCAATTGTTTTTCAGGATCGGCAATGATGTCGCTAAACATGTCTTTGACTCGACAGTCTTCGCACATTTTTAAACGTTCAATCGCGCTGCCGGCAAAGGCACTATGGCCGGCCAGTGCGTTCGTCATTTTGGTGATCACTGAATGGGTGGCAAACGGTTTGCCACAGGTAATACATTCAAAAGGCACTTCCTCTTTCAACACCTGTTGCTGTTGACGTTGGCCGCGATCAAGCAAAATCCCCGCCTGCAAGCGAATGGCACCTTCTGGACACGCTTGCTCACACAAACCACATTGCACACAAGACTGCTCGGTAAATTTCAACGCCGGCAGTTCCCCACCGTCCATCAACGCTTGCGCAGGACACAGCGCCGCACAGCTTAAACACAAGGTGCATTTATCGGTATCAACCACCACTTGGCCATAAGGCACTTGGCGAATATCAAGCCGTTCCGTACAGCCGCTGTGACACCCATTTAAGTGATCTAATGCATTATAAAAAGTGTCTCGTTTGGCAAGCTTGGTGCCAAAGGCCGCATTTGGCATTGGGGCTAACGCCGCACTCGCGGCAACCATTTTAGGCAACGCCAGTGCTAATGAGGTATCGGCATCTAACGTCAATAATTGCAAACGCTCAGGGGCGATGCCACAGGCATTGAACACGCAGCTCAACGTTTGATGCTCGCTTTCAACCACCGCGCGCAAAGACGCAGGTGTGGTCTCGTGCGTCAGCACAATGACTTGGCGCGCCCCCCAAGCAAGTGCCGCCAACCAAAGCTCACTGCCCGCCACTGCAATCTCTTCCAGCTCTATCGGTAACACACCGGCCGGCAATTGTTGTAACTGCTGTAATAAAGCCGTTCCACCGCTGCCATCATGAAACAAAATGACAGGAGCTTGGCTGCTCAGTTGCTGATAACGGCTTAATAAACGATGCAGGTAATCTTGCAGCACTTTAGCGGTTGGCTGATCGTATTGCATCGCCCCTGTGGGACAAACGCTAGCGCAAGAGCCGGCGCCGTGACATAAATGGGTATCAACCTGAATTTGTTGGCCATCACTGCTAATCGCATCCGCAGGGCAGACGGTTAAACAACGTTGGCAACCGTTTAAACCGCTGCCAGAATGAGCACAAATATCTGGATTGATCTGCACATAACGCGGCTTATCAAAATGGCCAATTAACTCGGGCAATTGCGCTAACGCATCCACCAACTTAGTGGCGTTGTCGCCCAATTCCGGATCGCCAATATGGAAATAACCGGCGGGCAGCAATTCCAAATTTAATGTGGCGCTATCCGCCAAATCCAGCACCAAATCAAAGTGGCTTTGGCCGCTGTTTTTCGGCAGTAATTGCAACGGTAAGCTGTGTTGTGGCGTCTCAATAGACACCATGAACTGGCCTAAATAACCACTCAGCTCAACCTCAGTAGCGTGATAACACGCCAGCGCTTCGGTTTGTTCGGCGGCAATCATCACTTGCGCGAGGTGCGCGTCGTCAGTGCGAGTGATGGCCTGATTAATCACCAATGTGCAGCTGCGCATACTGCTTAATTGCGCCGCAGCTAAACGCACGCGATCTTCCGGACCAAGGATCAACAAATGACCAGCCGATTGAAACGTTACCGTGGCAGGGATCAAATTTGCCAATAATGTGGTGTGTTGCAGTGCATCTGCACTGAGGGGATCCAATGTGATAGAAGTTAAGCTCACTATGGCTTCCTATTAATTACGAGATTGAGGATTGGCAACCGGCTTATCCATGGCATCGGTCATTGAAGAAGAAGCATCTGCCATCAGATCGGGCGTTGAGCTCGGTTGCTCGGCGCTCACCTCATCGCTTGGCGCAGAGTCGGTCTCGGCCAAGGCTGCCTCTTCGGGCGCATTTTCCACCCATTGCTTACTGTGGCGGAAAAGCTTTTTGGTTAACTCTGCGGCGGTTTCACTGTCTAACGACTGCTGCTTAGAATAGTCATAATGGTAATCAGTAAGGCCATCGAGCTGATTGTATTGGGGTTGTGACCAAAGCGATTTCAGCGCCTGTTTTCGCACGGTAGGATCTACCCCCGGCTGCATAAAGTCGGCAAAACTGCCGCCTTGCTCAATCAGGCTGGGATCCGGTAGCGACAATTCCGCCGTTTCAGGATTGGGTTGGGAAGCGGTATCGGCAGTCGAAGCGGTATCGGCAGTCGTAGCTGCATCCAAGGTTTCAGTTTCAGTCGACGTCGATTCCGTCTCCGTTTCGGCCAAACTCGGCGTGGCTTGCTTTGCCTCAATTTGAGCTTGTTCCGCCACTTGCTCACGCCGCTGCTGCCAGCGCTTAAAAAAACCCATTATGACTTCGCTCCTGACTCAAATCGCGTCTCTTGAGACGCCTCAGGGCGCCGCGCTGCGTGCTCCCCTCGGACATCAATATGGCGGCGACGTTTGGCATTGATCGGCTCTTCGCCATGGCGAGAGATAAACGCCTCTAACCAACACGCAATGGCACTGGGCATTGGCATGGTTAACACCGGCGTATCACCTTCAAGGGCGCCGGCCGCGATATTTTGGTTGGCCGTTAAACTTTGGGGAATGGGTACCCCATCACCGCAGTCGTCGCAAATCAAAAACAGCTTGGCGCTATCAAGATCCAGATTCAGCCGATAACTGGCGCGCTCATCCAAGAACAGCTCCATCACCACTTCATGGGCACCTTCAGGCTTAACCGCATCGGCAGGTAAAAGCTCATCAATTTCCCAACGCGTTTGCGCCCATCGCCCCATGCGGCTTTCACTGGATTTAAGTGTGACAAAAAAACGCCAATAGGAGTCGCTGCGAATGGTGTGTCGAGACATGAAGAAACCATGGTAATGAAATCAGATGAAAGGATATACAATATTTATGCCACGTTGCAAAACCGAGCATAGTTGTAGTAAAGCTCACGATTTTACGGCGATTTGAGTCAAATTGTCTCACATTGCAAAATAATGTGCCGCAAAGTGACCCAAATTCAGTAATAAATTCGCGCCAAATTCACGTCGGATGCGACTGGGGTCACGCTTTTTCCGTGTGCTTGGCCATGGATGGGATCAAATCGCACATTTTGTTGGATCGTCACCGGAAATCCTTCGAGCTTTTGATATTCTTGGAACAATTTTTGCGTAACTCGCTTCATTACTTCTTGATTGATGCGTGTAAATCACGCCACGAGCTCAAATCATGACCCCTACCCCTTTGCGTCCCCGTCTCACTCGTACCCATGCAGAAGCCCCACTAACATTAGCGGTCAGTGCTGTTGATGAAACGGGCCAAACGGTCGAAAAGCAGATTGCTTGCGAACGGCCACTCACGCTTTACTTGAATTGGCAGCCCATTGTCACCCTAATGACCTTAGGGGCACGCCCTGAAGCGTTAGCATTGGGCTATTTAAAAAATCAGGGGTTTTTAAGTGATATTCAGCTAATTGAATCGGTCATTGTCGATTGGGATGTGAATTCAGCCGCCATTATTACCGCCGAAGACACCAGCCATGTTGCAAAGCAGATGGAGCAAAAAACGGTGACCACCGGCTGCGGCCAAGGCACGGTATTTGGCAGTTTTACCGCCGGTATCGAGCAAATCTCTTTACCCACCCCCAACTTAAGCCAAAGCGGCTTATACCGCCTTTTAAAAAACTTAAACAACTTTAACGACACCTATAAAAACGCCGGTGCCGTGCACGGCTGCGCCATTTGCCAAGATGAACAGATCATCAGCTTTGTTGAAGACGTCGGCCGGCATAATGCGGTGGATACCTTAGCCGGTGAAATGTGGTTTAACGGCCTGACGGGGGGAGATAAAATTTTCTACACCACCGGTCGATTAACCTCAGAGATGGTCATTAAAGTCGCGAAAATGGGGATCCCCGTTTTATTATCGCGTTCGGGCATCACCGAAATGGGGTTGGCCTTGGCACAACAATTAGGGATCACTACCATTGCCCGCGCTAAAGGCCGCCATTTTTTGATTTACCACGGTGCTGAGACCATCCATTTTGATGAGCAACCGGCATGATCAGCGACTCTCTCTTTTTAAACGCCAAACAAGTTGCTGAATATTTAGACTTAAATGAAAAAAAAGTTTATGCCATGGCCAATGAGCGGCGGCTGCCCGGCACCAAAGTCACCGGTAAATGGTTATTTCCCAAAACGCTCATTGATCGCTGGATCATTGATTCTTGCCATGCCGGCACCCTATCTGATCGGCTCATTATCAGCGGCAGTGATGATCCACTCCTGCATTATGTGATTAAGCGCTTATCGCTACGAATGGGCAGCAGTGGCTTAATCAGTTACAGCGCCTGTGATACTCGCAGCGGCTTAACCCATTTAAATCATGGCTATGCCGATGTGTGCTGCATCCATTGGGGCCACGTTGCTGATCGCGATCTCACGCATCCAGCGCTATTAAAACACTACAGTAATCACAAACAGTGGGTCTTAGTGCATGCCGCCAATCGCGACTTTGGGATCATGATGCGCAGTGAACATCATCATCTTGGACAAAATGTCGCACAAACATTAGCGCTGCAATATCGCTGGGTGCCTCGACAAGCTGGCTCCGGCTCACAACAACAGTTGGAGCGGTTTTTAGCCGAGCAAGGCAGCCATATGAACCAGCTAAACTGCCAAGCACCGGCGCTGTCAGAGCACGAATTAGCCGCCGCCATTGCCTCTGGTCAAGGGGATTTTGGTCTAGGTTGCCAAGGCGCGGCCGGTGAATACGGCTTGGCGTTTGTGCCTCTTGGCACGGAATCGTTTGATTTGGTGATGCCACAAGGGATCTTCTTCCGCCAGCAATTACAGCACCTCTTCAAAGCGCTACAACAGCCTGAATCGCAACAACGCGCGCGGCTGTTGGGCGGTTATGATCTTAGTGATTGCGGCAAAATTTTGTGGAGCAACTCATAAGCTAACGGTGTCCACCATTCTGAAAAATGAGGGTGGACACCTTAATCACGCTTCAACGTTTGCTGGCGATAACGCCATAAGTTGCCCTAATTCGAACAGACCAAAACAACCAAGCCTCCACGAGGGAGGCTTGGTTGTTTTATTTGGAGCGGCACACGAGGTTCGAACTCGTGACCTCAACCTTGGCAAGGTTGCGCTCTACCAACTGAGCTAGTGCCGCAAAGGGTTTGGCTTAACGCCCATGAACTGATTGGTGCCAATTCACATCAATTTGGAGCGGCACACGAGGTTCGAACTCGTGACCTCAACCTTGGCAAGGTTGCGCTCTACCAACTGAGCTAGTGCCGCAAAGGGTTTGGCTTAATGCCCATGAACTGATTGGTGCCAATTCACGTAAATTTGGAGCGGCACACGAGGTTCGAACTCGTGACCTCAACCTTGGCAAGGTTGCGCTCTACCAACTGAGCTAGTGCCGCATCGCCGTTCTCTTAGGGTACGCATTTGTCCCTGAAAACGAGGGCGCATTATAAGGTAATTCCTTACGCTGGCAAGCCCTCATTTTAAAATAAATGTCTAACTGCTTAAATTTTGAAAACCGCCTTGCGGTAGAACTGCAATTCAGCAATGGACTCTTTAATGTCATCAAGCGCTTGATGCGATCCACTTTTACTGAATTGGGTTAACAGCTCTGGCTGCCAGCGCCGAGTTAACTCTTTAATCGTGCTCACATCTAAATAGCGGTAATGAAAATACGCTTCCAATTGCGGCATGTCATTCACCAAAAAACGGCGATCTTGACCAATGCTGTTACCGCAAATCGGCGAAGCGCCTTCTGGTACCCACTGTCGTAAAAACGCCAAGGTTTGCTGCTCAGCCTCTTCAATACTGACGCTGTGATGACGCACGCGCTCAATCAAACCACTTTCACCATGGGTACGCTGGTTCCAATCGTCCATTTTGGCCAGTTCCGATTCCGGTTGATGGATCGCCAGTACCGGCCCTTCCGCCAAAATGTTTAACTGACTGTCGGTAACAATCGTCGCTATCTCAATGATTTTATGTTCAGAAGGCTCCAATCCGGTCATTTCCAGATCGATCCAAATTAAGTTATTGGCGTCTTGTAACATCGTATCCTCAGGCTAAGCCATTTTCATCAGAACGTAGTATCATACGGGCAGTTTCCATAGATCCCCACAGGTTACCGTGAGTAAAGCCAAGAAAAGGCTAACGAAAGGCCAATTGCGCCGAGTTCATGCCAATCGAGACAAACGCCTACGTGGCGGCAACGATCCCCAATGGGACACCGATCAACTCGGCCCGCAGATCTGGGGGCGGATCATCAGTCGCTTCGGTCAGCACGCTGATGTCGAAACCGAGGCCGGCGCTATTTTCCGTTGCAATTTACGGCGCACCATCGGCAGTGTCGTGGTGGGCGATGAAGTGGAATGGCGTCAGGGCAATGAGATAAATGCGGGCATAGCCGGTGTTGTTGAAGCCGTGCACCCTCGCCGCAGTGAGCTCAAACGCCCCGATTATTACGATGGTTTAAAGCCGGTGGCGGCCAATATTGACCAAATGTTGATTGTCTCTGCCGTGATGCCAGAGCTTTCTGCCATGGTTATCGACCGCTATCTTGTGGCCGCTGAAGACACAGGGATCCCCCCGATTTTGGTGCTCAATAAAATCGATTTGCTGGACGACGCCGGTCGCGAACAAATGGAAGCAATTCTGGCACCCTACCGGCATATCGGCTATGACATTCACCTAGTGAGCTCCAATAGCGGCCAAGGCATGGCGGAATTAGTCAATGTACTCAAAGATAAAATCAGCATTTTTGTTGGCCAATCGGGTGTGGGCAAATCATCGCTGGTGAACAGCCTGATGCCGGAGCTGGATTTAGAAGTTGGCGCAATTTCAGAAACTTCAGGACTTGGGCAACACACCACCACCACCGCACGATTATTGCGTTTCCCTGAAGGCGGGGATCTCATCGATTCACCTGGCATTCGAGAATTTGCGCTCTGGCATTTAGAACCAGAACGGGTTGCGTGGGGTTTTGTTGAATTTCGAGAATTTTTAGGTAGTTGCAAATTTCGCGACTGCAAACATGGGGACGATCCTGGTTGCGCCTTACGCACGGCGTTAGCAGAGGGCCATATCAGTACCCAACGTTTTGAAAATTATCGTCGAATACTGGAAACCATGGAAACCGACCGGTCCACACGGCATTTCATTAATCCCTTGCACGATAAATAACCAAGAAGAGGCAAGCCCATGGCTTTAGATCAAGTAAAAGTAAAACTGCAATATCTGCTGCCCCAACACCTCGTTTCTCGTTTGGCTGGCCGTTTTGCTGGCGCCGAGTGTGGCACCCTAACCACCAAAGCCATTGAGCAGTTTGCAAAACACTACAATATTGATATGAGCGAAGCGTTGATGGAAGATCCGGCCCAATACGCCACCTTCAATGACTTTTTCACCCGTGAGCTCAAACCGGAACTGCGCCCAGTCATGGGCGAGGCGCACAGCCTTTGTCAGCCAGTGGATGGCCGCGTAAGCCAAGCCGGCCGCATTAATGTCAACCGGATGATCCAAGCCAAAGGCCACGATTACACCGTAGATGCACTGCTCGGCGGGTACGCCGAAGATGCGGATCAATTCCGAGATGGCCACTTTACTACCGTCTACTTATCGCCACAGGATTATCACCGCATTCATATGCCGTGTACCGGTACCCTGCGCAACATGATCTTTGTACCGGGTGATCTGTTCTCTGTTAACCCATTAACCGCCGCCAATGTCCCCAACTTGTTTGCACGCAATGAACGGGTTGTGGCCATTTTTGATACCGAATTTGGGCCATTGGCCATGGTACTAGTTGGGGCAACCATTGTGGCTTCGATTGAGACCGTTTGGGCAGGTACCATTGCGCCTTCTGGCGGCAAGCAATTGGTTCGTTGGGATTACCCAGCCAGCGGCGACGATGCGATTATCTTAGAAAAAGGCGCAGAATTAGGGCGCTTTAAGCTCGGCAGCACCATTGTTGCGTGCTTTGGCCCAGGCTTTATTGATCACTTCTCTCCCGATTTTATCGTCGGAGCGCAAACCCGTGTTGGGCAAGTTATGGCGCAAACGCAACCGCAAACCGAACCAACAGCAAGCGCAGATGCGCCCGCGGCTACGCCAGCAGCCAGCGACGCCAACAATTCGGCCAACGACGGCGAATAACCGCAGATTTTAGCGTTACGACCGCGCCACCCAAGACAGGAGCCTGAGTGCTCCTGCTTTTAACGCCGATCTAATCGATACCGCTTGTAACGCCCCGCCCCCTTAAGCCAGCATCACTCACTACAATATCTTCATTAAGTTCGTATATTATCAAGTAATTTTCAGCTTTCTTAGATAGTGCCACCGGCCGAAGTTAGCTAAAATTGCAACGCCGAATTTGTCGTTAAACGAAGTTGTCTCTCATGTGGCGCATCGCCCTGCTCTTATTACTGTTATTTCCACTTGCCAGCGTAGCATCCAATCCCTTTGCTATGGAGGGGAGGCTGAATCCGTTCGTTGATAAAAGTGCGACGCTACAAAACGTCGATTATTGGCAGCAGCAAACCGAGCAACTTAGGCAAAAAATCGATGAAAATCAGCAATTTTTAACCGAGTTTGACAATAAAAAGCAGCAAATTTTACAACAAATTGAACAGCCGCTTAGCAGCGACGTCGATCGCCAAATCGATCTCAGCCAACAAGCCTCGATGACACGTCATCAACTGCAAGAGCTCAAAAGCAGCCAGCAAACACTGACTTCTCAGCAAGCCCAATTGCAAGAACGCTTTACTGAGCTGCCTGTAGAGCAACAGCAAGTACAACAACAATTGCTGTTACTGCAACAACAAAGCAGCGAATCGGCCATCGCCAACGCGCGCCTACACTATTACGAGCAGCTGCAACTGGCTTTAAGCGTTGAACAACAAGCGTTGCCCAAAGAGCAACAGCTCGGACAATTGCAGCAACGTTTAGTCAAAAATCAGCAAGCGGATTTAGAGCGGCGACTCAATAACATCAATCAAGCTCTGGCCTTAGTGCGTCGCCAACAAACGGAAGCGGCCATCAATGCCGCCAGCCAAGACGCGTACGACGACGCCTCGTTGTCGCAATTAAGTGAGCAAAATGCGCGCTACGCACAAGCGCTCGCCCAAACGAATCGGCTATTAGAAGAGATAAACTTACAGTTGGTGGAGCTGGAGCAGCGCTATCAAGGGTTGTCGTTGGAATACCACCACACCCAAGAGCAGTTGCAGTGGAATGGCACCAATCAAGAACTTGGGCAAGCGTTACTGCAACGCCTTAAGCGACTGGCTCAGATCCCTCAGCAAGGCATCAATCCAGAGCCAATTAACCAAGCCCGTTTAGCGCACTATGATTACGAGCTGCAACGGGAACAACTGCAGAAATTACGCCAACAAAAACAGCATAATGAAGCCAATGAGATTGTATTGGAACGTCAATATCAGTTGCTGCAACAGTTGCTGCAGGCCAACGAACAACTGGTGGTTGATTTTAATCGCCAACAATTGCAGCAAGAACAGCTCAACAGTTTAAGCCTGCGTTATTCCAATTTAATTACTGAAAATTTACTGTGGCTGGCCAACGCACCTGCAATTACAGAGCACACCCTCACCGAGCTGCTGTATAGCCTCTCATGGCTGTTCAATGAACAGCGCTGGCAAGAGGTGCTCACCTCTTATCACAACACCCAGCCTTGGTGGGGGATCTGGTTGATGCTCACCGTGCTTTTAGCGGTCATTTTTGATCTTAGCCGTAAACCCATGAGCGCCGAACGCATCCAGTTAGCACGCTATGTGGGCAACGTAACCCAAGACAAATTTCGAGACTCCATTGCGGCGTTATTTTTGGGTTTGGGCTTTAGCATTATTTTGCCAGCACCACTGTGGTTGGCGGGGCAAATCTTCTATTACGACAGCAGCGCCGAGCCCTTCATTCATGCCCTAGGGGCTGCCATTCTAAGCATTGCGTTAATTGCTCAGTGTTACTGCATGCTGTATCAACTGGCACACCCCAATGGCTTATTAGTGGCGCACTTTCGCCGCAATGCCCCCCTAGTCGCTCGCACCTTAAGCTACTTGGGCCCCAAACACCTGATTGCCGCCCCATTAGTGGCCATCATCACCTTTACCGAAGTACTGGATGTGGTCGAAATTCGCGATAGCCTCGGCCGCATCGCCTTTATGCTGCTGTGTGCCTTACTCTTTTTTGTTTACCGGCGACTCACTACGCTGATTGAGGAATACCATCAATTCCACAGCCACCATGGCAGCAACCGCCGTTTATTGGAGCGGTTGCTATGGCAGGTGTTGATTATAATGCCCATCATCGCGGTCATTTTAACGGTACAAGGCTATTACTACAGCGCCCAACAATTGATGGGGCAAGCACAACTCACGGTAACCGTTGGTACCTTATTTTTACTGATCTATTTGATGATCAAACGGCGCATCTTGATTGAGCGGCGACGGTTACAGCTCGCGCAGGCGCGGGCGCGCCGTGCCGAACTCCTAGCCCAGCGCGAAAAAGAGCGCAGCGAAGGCACGTTAGGCAGCGATCTTGGGCAAGATCTGGCGGATGAGCCACAGATTGATTTAGATACCATCTCAACCCAATCGCTCGGCTTAATGCGCACCCTACTGATTTTAGGATACGTATTTAGTTTAGTTGCCTTATGGTCACAGACGCATCCTGCGGTATTTAGCTTTTTAGACTCCATCACCCTCTATTCGAGCGTACAACAATTGGCGGGTATCGAGCAGGCGATTCCAATCACCTTAAAGTCGATTGTAGCGGCCGGCCTTCTGGCTGGTTTTAGCTATTTAATCGCCACCAATTTACCCGGTTTATTGGAATTGGCGGTACTTCAGCGGCTGGATCTCACCCCGGGTACAGGCTTTGCCATCTCCACCATCAGTAAATATACCGTTTATCTGCTTGGTACCTTGGCCACCAGCTCCGCACTGGGGCTGTCGTGGAACCAAATGCAGTGGCTCATTGCCGCCTTAACAGTTGGCCTTGGCTTTGGTTTGCAAGAGATCTTTGCCAACTTTATTTCCGGTTTGATCATCTTGTTTGAAAAACCCATTCGCATTGGTGATACCGTCACCATTCGCGAGCTCACCGGAACGGTCTCTAAGATCCAGATCCGAGCAACCACCATTGTCGATTGGGATCGCAAAGAGATCATTGTGCCCAATAAAGCCTTTATTACCGAGCAGTTGATCAACTGGTCGCTGTCGGATCCCATTACCCGCGTGATCTTAAAGATCACCGTAAGCCGCGATGCCGATCCCGCCTTGGTTGACGCGGTACTGCACCAAGCCGTTGCGGAAACGCCTTTAGCGCTGGACAAACCGGAGCCCGAGATCTTCTTTGATGGCTTTGCAGGCCACACCCAAAACTTTGAAGTGCGTGTTTACTGTGACGATATGGGGAAACGCTGGCCATTACGGCATGATCTGCACATGCGCATTAATGCTAAATTTAAAGAACAAGGGATCATCATGGCTTACCCTCAGCTGGATCTGCACATCAATAACGACATCAAAGAATCCACGCTATTTCGCGGCTAGCAAAGTACGATAATCGTAAATACCCGCGGCCAAGCATTGCGATACCAAGGAGCCCCAAATGCTGATTATTGCTCACCGAGGGGCTTCAGGCGAAGCCATTGAAAACAGCTTAAGTGCGATGGCATTAGCCATTGCACAGGGCGCGGATGCCATTGAACTGGATGTGCAGACATGCGATGGCCAATTGGTGGTTTTTCATGATGCAACCTTAAATCAATTAACCAATGGTCGAGGGCCATTAAGCAAGCAAACCTACCCCGCCTTACAGGCCTTAATGCTGCACCCTCGACACGGCAGCGTATTAGCCCACCAGCAACCGCAACTGCGCGAACCGATCCCCACCCTCTGGCAGGTATTGCAGTTATTGGCTCCCACGCAATTAATGCTCAACATCGAATTAAAGGATGAACACAGCCACCAATGGTTACCATCGCTGTTAAATCAGGCCGAACAGCAATTAGGCTTTACCCGCCAACGCTGTTTGATTTCAGCCTTTGAGCATGAACACTTAGCCGCCCTACAACATCAAGCGCCCGAATTACGTTTAGGGGCACTCATCAAACGCATTCCGGCTCAAGGCGCACAAGTGGCCAGCGATCTCGGCGCGTATGCCCTGCATGCACATGTGGATCATATTGATGCCAACTTAGTTCAAGACGCCCAACAACGTGGGCTTAAGATCTTTGTTTATACCGTTAACACCCCCACCCAATTGCAACGCATGCATCAACTGCAAGTGGATGGCATTTTTACCGATTATCCCCAACGCAGTCGCGCGATCTTAAGCCGCTATCCATGACACCGGCTCAACGAGCCCCTGCCTGAAAAACTTTATTTCATTAAAATCCAGATAGTTGAACTTTTGCCCTTAAAAGCGATTGGATCTGCGACTCATTTGCATTTAGGATTATTTCAAAATTGATACAACAGATCTTTGGGAGCCAAAAATAATGTACGTTTGTGTGTGCTACGGCGTCACGGAAAAACAGGTAACAGAAGCGGTAGAGCAAGGCGCAGATACCTTAAAAGCACTGCAAAAAAAATTAAATGTGGGCACCGAGTGCGGCAAATGCATTAAGGCCACCTTAGAGATGATGGAACAGACCAAAGATCTCACACCAAACTACTATCAAGTCGCTTGAATCTATTGGAGATCCCAGCGTCCTCTGGCGCTCTGTTCTGCGCCGTACTGTATTTACGCCAGCCTTAAAATATAGCGTTAAATTGACCGGTTAGGAGTGCACACACTGTCCTTACCCCATCGCTTGTTTGTTTGCCAAGGTTTTGCCAAGGTTTAGCCATTCTTGGCCATTGGAAACGCGTCTTTATGAAAGTTGATCCCAAGATCATCGTCCACCTGAATAAGGTACTGGGTAATGAACTGATCGCAATTAACCAATACTTTCTCCATGCTCGCATGTATAAAGATTGGGGGCTGCTTAAGCTTGGCGATCACGAATACCACGAATCCATTGATGAAATGCACCACGCCGATTGGTTGATCGAACGGATTTTATTTTTGGAAGGACTGCCTAATTTGCAAAGCTTAGGGCGATTACGGATCGGTGAAAATACGCAAGAGATGTTAGCCTGCGATCTCGCCCTTGAAATGGATGCGATCCCCGATCTACGCAACGCCATCGAATACTGTGAACAGGTTCGGGATTATGTGAGCCGAGATCTGTTTCGGCGGATCTTAGACTCTGAAGAAGAGCACGTGGATTGGATCGAAACGCAATTGGACTTGATCACTAAGATCGGCATTGAAAATTACCAGCAAAGTCAGCTTGGGGAACAAACCAACTAAATGCCAAGGCCATGTTAATCAAATAAAACCGCAACAACGGTTGCGGTTTTAATCAAGCTGCCATCATGCACCACTCAATACTGTGGTAACGGCTGGCGCGTTCGTACCCACCAAGCCCAGCAACCCCGAACCAACCCAGTGTGAAAGACAAGTAAGGCTACGATCGCCGATCCAGCCGGCAGATCCCAATAAAGCGATGCCAACAGCCCTAAGCCATAACTTAAAGCGCCGATCCCATAGCCATAACACAACCTCGCCATGCCCAAGCGATTGATCGCCAGCGCCGGTAAAATCAAACTCGCGAACACTAAGTAGATGCCAACGATCGCTACCGACCACGTGATCATCACGGCAAAGATCGGGTAAAAGGCGCGCCCATTTAACCAATGTGGGCGCCAATACCACAACCACAAAAAAGCGCCCGTCAATAACGTAGGTAGGCCTAAATCCGACCAATTGATCCATAAGATCTGCCCAGATAACAGTTGCCCTAATCGTTCATGACCATGGGGATCGTGACTGAGCAGCAGCACTGCTAAAGCGGCAGATAGTACATATAAACTGCCGATCAGCGCCTCTAATTCCGCAGAAGCGATCCGCTCTAATCCAGCGATAAACAAAGCGCCAATCAACGCAAACAGCAAAGGCAGCCACCACTGCACCCACGCAAGATCCGCCAGCCATGGCACACTCACTGCCGCAACCGCACCCAAAGCCGCAATTTGAGCGATAGCCAAATCAATAAAGATGATCCCTCGTCGCAGCACTTGACGCCCCATAATCACATGGCTTGTCAGGATCAATAACCCCGCCACTAACGCTGGTAACATCAGTATTAAGGCACTGCTCATAACACCGCCAACAGTTGCTCAAGCACCCGTTGGTACAAACGAAAAAGATCGTCATCGGCTGCCACCTGAGGAGCTAATGGCAATAATAACAACGGCACTTTGGTGTGTTTCGCCAGCCACTGGGCACCACGAGCATCTTGATAATCGGTATAGATTATCGCCTCTACCGGTTGGCCTTGCAGCTGTGCCACTAACCGAGATAAATGGCCACTGCTTGGTGGCAGGCCGGGTTTGGGTTCAAGATCCGCCACCTTATCAATGCCGAGCCACTCAAAAAGATAAGCAAAGTTACTGTGGTAAGCGACGACCTTCATCCCCACTAACGGCGTGGCTTGCTGCTGCCAACGTTCAGTTGCTTGACGCCAGCGCTGATCAAATTGCTGCCATTGGCTTTGGTAGTACTCCGCCTGCGTAGGATCGATCAACATCAATTTATCGCGGATCGCTTGCGCAATGATCCCGACGCGTTGAGGAGAAAACTGAAAATGGGGATTCCCCGCTCGATGCAGATCCCCCATGCTGCGATCCAGCCGGTCATACTTATCGATTGCCTCAACCACATCTGCGGCGTACAACATGCCACTCGCACCATCCAATACTAAAGGATTATTGGCTTTACGCTGCAATAATGGGAACCAGCCGATCTCCAATTCGGCGCCAGCACAGATCGCCAGATCGGCTTGGCGCAATTGGGCGATCAAACTCGGCCGTGCTTGCACATGGTGAGGATCTTGCTTAGTGGATGTGGCACTAAAAATATCGGCATTAGGGGCAATTTCCGCCGCTAATGAGGCATATTCTGCTTCACAGGCAAAGATCGTTAAAGCCGAGACATGGCTGCTATAAAACGCCATGAATAAGCCAATGACGCTCAACCACAATGCAGATTGTCGCGTTTGATTAAAAAGCATGGGCACCGTGAGCTCCTAAGGCAACAATAAATTGCAGGCTCAAAACCTGATCGTCTTCCCGTTCAAATAAACCATCGTCAATCTGACTATACTGAAGCCGTACCGTCGAAAAATGGCTATTATGCCAAGCGATCATGGCATCCCATTCCGTGCTATTTGCTGCCTCAACATGCCATTCATGCTCACCTTCGTGCATCTCTTCATGGCCAAGGCGGCTCTCTAACTCCCCATAGCGAACTCCCATAGACCAACGAGATGTGGCTTGGTAAACCAGTTCGGCATACCAGCCTTGATCGCCATTATCGAGATGTTCAGCAGGTTCTTCGGTGGGATCGTCTTCATGTTCATCAAAGCGATCCGCCAGATGAAAATATTCGGCACTCAAACGTAAATGGCGATTTTTATAATTGCCATCGGGTGCCCACTTATAAACCACATCGGCTATGTACAATTGCTTGCCGGTTAAACTGGCTTGGTGGTTATGGCTGGCATGATCATCGCTCTGTTCATGCGCCTCTTCATGCACCTCTAAATGGCCAATACCATGACGGTTGTGTAAATAGGACAGGCCCAGCTGCCAGCTGTGATCATCACCCAAATCACCGCCCCATTTGCTGTACGCGGTGATAACGCCCACGTCACTTTGGGGCGCTTCTTCTTCACTGCTGGTCGCCAATGGCTTACCGGTAAAGACTTCGGCCCCTACCCGCCAATACAAATTACTGGGGGCGACCCAATCAAGCCGGAGTCCGTCATCAAAATAATGCCCACCCAACATCGCGCGCGACACTAATGGCCGATCAACAAAAGCATCCACATGCAGATGCTGCGCATTTAAATAGCCAATATCCGACAAGAACCGACCCGCTCGAACAGAAAAGCCATAGGGCAGCGATAAGGTTTGAATGAACGCTTCTTCTAACTCCAGCTCAGTTGCTGTTTCATGGGTGGTTAATACTGTGGTGACCTTGCCATAGAAAAGATCGTCAATGTTACTGGATAAAGAAAGCTCGGTACCCGCTAGCCCAAACCCTTCAGAACGCAGCCCCAATGCCCTATCTCCGTGCTGATAATAGCCATCAATGACTGCGCTAATGGCTAAATCGCTTAACATATTGGCGTGGCTATAGGGCGTATTTAAAGCCAGCACCAAGCCGGCAAATGCAATCCGTTTGCTCATGATGAAAATCCTAAAAAAACATAAAAGAAGGCCTAAGCCTGAAATCCTGCAGTTTGTTTTAGGAAGGTGGGTGGCGCCCGAATGGGGTAAAGCACATCGCGTGGACCTGGCGCCAGCACCACGGCAGAAACGGGCCATACAACACCGCATAACGTTTGATATACCAACAGATAAGTGCCAACAAGCCCCTGTTGAAGCAGTTCATACTGCTGACACCATTGGCAATCGTACGGGGCATCGTAATGAGCGTGGCGAGGGGGTTCGTGTTGATGATCGGTGATGGTGCTAACCAGCACGATTGAATGTAGCCACTCCGGTAAGTGCAAACGGGCATGGGCAGGGCTTATTAGTGCCCAAAGCACTAACCACAACACCCATCCTTGCACCATTCTAGCTTGCCACATTTGCTGCGATCATCCGTGATCTCAAGTGGCCATTAGCCTAACGTAAGGCCAACCCGAACATCAAGCTATCGCCCACTCATTTAACTCGCAAGCACAGTTGAAGTCACTGTTGTTAGTATTGTTGCTCAACGAGATATTACGCATTGATAACAGGAAAGGCGGTGATCTGCTCGATGTGATCAAGCCCAAGCGCCAGCATTAATAAGCGATCAATCCCCAAAGCCACCCCAGCGCAATCGGGTAATCCATGGGCAAGTGCCGCCAGCAAGCGTTGATCAATGGGGATTGGGGCATAACCGAGGGCTTGCCGCTGCTGATTATCCTGTTCAAATCGCGCCCGTTGTTCTTCGGGATCGGCCAATTCATAAAAACCGTTAGCCAATTCAATACCTTTAAAATAAACCTCAAAACGGCTGGCTACGCGGGGATCGTTCGGGTTAATCCGCGCGAGTGCCGCCTGATTGGCCGGGAAGTCATACACCATCAGCGGAACGCTTTGGGCAATGCATGGCTCAATTACCATCGAGAATAACATCTGCTGTAATGGCGCGGTGCTGGTTTCGGTGGCGGCCACATCACCCAGCCCATGTTGCTGGCATAACTGCTGCAGTTGGCTAACAGAAGCCGTTAAGGGATCAACCCCTAAGTGGTCGCGAAAAACCGATTGATAAGACTGCTTAAGCGGCTCAGGGCATTGCAAAACAAGCTGCAGCAATTGGGCCATTTCAGCCATCAGATCGTGCTCGGTAAAGCCCACTCGATACCATTCCAACATGGTAAATTCCGGGTTGTGGTAGCGACTTGACTCTTCATTGCGAAAGCTCTTACCAATTTGATAAATGCAACCAAAGCCCGCACACAACAGCCGTTTCATATGAAATTCAGGCGATGTCATCAGATACAACGGCAACCCTTGCGCCGCGCCTGGGCCCACAAAGGTCGTGGTAAAGCTACAAAGATGCGGGTCCGTAACGGCGGCTTGACTCAGCGCCGGCGTCTCCACTTCCAAGACCCCACGTTCGGCAAAAAAAGTTCGAATTTGCTGTAATAACAAGGCGCGTTGGCGCAGCCTTTCTAAGGTAGCGGTGGGTTGCCAATTCATCATTAAGCGCTCTTTGATCAGAGATAAAAATAAAAAGTGGGCCTAGGCCCACTCTCTGCTGATGTAACGATTACGGAGCTTGCGATTATTTACGCACGCGCTCAACGTATTCGCCAGTACGGGTGTCCACTTTCACCACTTCCCCAATGGTGATAAACAGCGGTACACGCACAACCGCGCCGGTTGCCAGCGTTGCAGGTTTACCACCGGTACCTTGAGTATCGCCTTTAAGGCCCGGATCCGTTTCAACGACTTCCAGCTCAACGAAGTTTGGCGGTGTTACAACGATAGGACGACCATCCCACAAAGTGAGGGTGCAAACATCTTGCTCGACCAACCATTTTTTGCTTTCGCTTACGGCTTTTTCGTCAGCAGCAATTTGCTCAAAGGTGGTGTTGTTCATGAAATGCCAGAACTCACCATCGGAGTACAAAAACGCCAGTTCATGGTCCATTACGTCGGCTCCGTCAACAGACTCACCAGACTTAAAGTTCTTTTCAAAGGTTTTGCCGCTGAGCAACTTGCGGATCTTAACACGGTTGATCGCCTGCCCTTTGCCTGGCTTGTAAACTTCGTTTTCAATGATGCTGCATGGCTCGCCATCCAACATAATTTTTAAGCCGCTTTTAAAATCGTTCGTGGTATAAGATGCCATCTTCTGTTGTTCCAGCAATTCTGTTGATATTAACTTGCCAATGATAACCCGAATTCCCGATTCTGTGCAGTGCTTAGACCGTCAATGGCAACAGCAGTTGGCCACAGGCTATAGTGATCCCCTCGAATTGTTAACGGCACTTAAGATCGATCCTCAACAATTTGCTGCTGGCTTTAACGCTCGACAGTTGTTTCCAATGAAAGTACCACGGGCATTTGTGGCGAAAATGCGCGTTGGCGATCCGTACGATCCCCTGCTCTTACAAGTGCTACCCGTCGCGCAAGAATGGCAACCCGCCGACGGCTTTCACGCGGATCCCACTGGGGAACAAAATAACCACCAACCGGGGTTATTGCATAAATATCGTTCTCGGGTTTTGTTGATGCTGCGCAGCGGCTGTGCCATTAATTGTCGCTATTGCTTCCGACGCCACTTCCCTTATCAAGACAATAAAGTTGGCCAAGCGCAAATTGATCAATTACTGGATTACTTGCAAGCGGATAGCAACATTAATGAGTTATTGCTTTCTGGCGGCGATCCATTAATGGCACGCGATGATCATCTCGCCCGTCTTTTCGAACAACTGCGTCAAGCCCCTAATTTAACCCGAGTGCGCTTCCATAGCCGTTTGCCGGTGGTGATCCCCGATCGCATCACAGCCGATTTTATTGAACTGTGCCGCCAAGCCCCGTGGCAAATTATCTTAGTGCTCCATATCAACCACCCAAATGAGATCTGTTCTGCGCTCGAAGCAAAGCTCGCACGGTTAAAAAGTGCGGGGGTCACGCTGCTGAATCAAGGGGTGTTACTCAAAGGCATTAACGACGATGCGAACATTTTAAGTGCCTTGTCTGAACGGCTCTTTAGCGCAGGGGTCTTACCTTATTACCTCCATCAACTCGACAAGGTACAGGGGGCAAGCCATTTTGAAGTCAGTGATGCAAAGGCGCGCTCGTTAATGGCTGCACTGCTGGCTGAGCTACCCGGATTTTTAGTACCCAAACTGGTTAGAGAAGTCGCGGGAAAACCCTCAAAAACCCCGATTGATCTGTTGCTTAGCTAGCCATACCATGTGAGCTATTGGCTTGGTCAAGGAACGATTATGACGCTCTCTTTATTGCTGTTAACCGACGAATGGGGTCAACATCACAGTCTCATCCCTTTAATCGCGCAGTTGCAGCCACTTTTTTCTACGGTTGCGGTATTAGATCCCTACCATGGACAACGCTTTGCCTTTGCGAACAAGGCTGAGGCTCAGCACCATTTTGCTACCCGTAGCCACATAGGTGAATACCAGCAACAGATCGAGGCATGGTTTGAGCAAGCCCCCAAACACCCTTATTGTGCCTTGGCCTTTGGCGCTGGAGCAGATGCACTTTGGCCATTGCTGGCACAACGACCGGGGCAGGTACTCACAAAAGCCGCCCTCGTCTATGGCGCGCAGATCCCACATCACAGCGAAATCACGCCATTATGCCCTGCGCAATTATGGTTGTGTCATCAAGAGAGCGAAGTAAAAGCACGGCAAACGGCATTAAATCAATACGCCGACATCATGCTGACTGAACAAGTTGCTGGTTATTTTAACCCTCGCAGTGAGCACTACGATCCCGTTGCCGCCACGCAAGATCTCAACATTTTAATTCGTTATTTGCAGCGCACTTAAGCCAAGGCTTATCCAAGCTCTTAATCGATGATCGGGATCACGCTGATCCCTTGTGCTTGCAACTGACTGACCACGCTTTCTTCCCCCACTAAGTGCGCGGCACCGATTGCAAACAGCAGTCCTTGGTGTTCATGCAATAGCCGTTCAATGCCATTGGCCATCGTCTGATTGCGTTGCCACAACAAGTGCTGTTGCAATTCAGGGTGCGCCATCTCCGCTTCGATAAACGCCAGCAACGCGTGCGCATCGCCACTACGCCACGCCTTGATCATTGGGTGTACGGGGCTTTGTTGTAAGCTCGCGCGCAATAGTGCGTGGTTGGCGGCTTCACTTAATTGATTAAATATCATCAATTGCGCGGCCATGCCCTCCAGTTCATAGATAGGACGTTGCGGCAAACGTTGCTGTAAATACAGCTCAACCCCATAGCGAGGCTCATAACCGGCTTGCTGCATTTGCCCCAATGCAATTTGCGAGCTTAAAAGCCAAGGCGCCAAGGTGGTATCGCAATAAAAATGCTGCTGCTGACAAAAATGCCGTACTTGCTCCGCAAATTCACTCGGCAACGGTTGGCGAGCCATCGCATATTGCGCCAATAATTGTGGCAATGTGGGATCTTGAGGATCGGCCTCTAATACCAATCCTTGGGCGCGGTCGATCGCGCGTTCAATTCTTGCGGACAGCGGATAAAAATCCGCCTGCCCTACATGAATTGTGCCCAATAGCCAACCTTGTTGTTGACCAAGTTGTAGCTGGTAAAACAACGGAGTCGCTGGCGTTGATTCGCCCCATGCGATTGTTGGTTGGCATAAAGAGATCCCGAGCGCCCAAAAAAACAGCACCCGTTTCAACGTCGGCAGAGCGATTCGCATCTTCGATTCCTAACTTAAAGAATGAAATTGATATACTTCAAAAAGCCATCAGAATGAGGAGTTCGTGTGTCTTACCAAACCATTATTACTGAATTACGCAACAGCCTACAAACAGCGTACCGACAAAGCCTTGATGCGGATGCCGTATTAGAGCAATTGCAGCAGCAAGGCCAAGGTAAATTTGCCACCATTTTTCCAGCAGACGCGAAGTTTAAAACGCAAAGTAACCGTTTTGGCCCTTACGTAAGTGAATTAGCCGATCGCTTAGTGGCCTTTGAGCAGCAACCAAATACCACGGCATTAGCGCAATTAGTTCAACAAATGGAAGTGCTCTTAACCACATTAAGCCACTTTCGCCAGCAGGTGAAAGGCCATTAATCATGGCTCCGTCTCATGAGAGGATCTCATAAGCACGGAGCTATTGAGTCGATGGGGCTGAAAGTTGGCCTAATAGCGGTATCCATTGGTGGGTTACCCAGCGATCAATCATCTGCATTTCATAGCGTAACGATTGATGGCGATAGATGCCGCTATTGGCCCGATCAAAACCCAGATCGCGCAGTTGCACTAAATCGCTTTTCAGCAGCGTTCCGTTATTATCACGCCACTCATATTCAAAGGTCATTTTAGGTGGATAAAGCGATTTAATAACGCGAATAGGGCCGCTGGCATTCGCAAAAACCGGCTGTACTTCACCCGCTAAATCCAATTGCGTTACCCGAATGGTTAGCCCATGCTCAAGCGGCAACGATGAAGCCAGTTGTGCTTGAAAATGCTTGCCTAACGTTGCAAAAACATGGTGCTGGTAACGAGACTGACGAGCACCGGTGGTTTTGACATCCAAGTATTGCTCAGGATCTTGCCAAATGACCGTCACATCACCATCTTGCTGTGGCCATGTATTGGCCGCGACACCGCCTACCATTAGGCTAACAACCACACTCCAAGCCATTACTGCTCGTCTCATTTCACTTCCCCTTGATGCGCCAGCCAGCAACCACTTAATATCGACATCGTTCATTTGAGTACGTAATACGCAAAAAATTCCCTACGACTCACACTCCATTTCAAGATAATTTCACCGTTCTTTACCGGAACAACCACCAAGCTCATTAATTAAAAATTAATTAATTCAATAAGTTCAATATCGAAACCGGCACCAAACCCAAAAGCAGTAGATTTGGCTCATATTTATTGCCATGGCAATGAGAAAAAACCATTGATCGAATGCCACTCAGAGACTTAAATTGAAGAGGCCTAGTGGTGATCATTATGGAGACAGCATTATGCTGACGAAATTAGAGCAAGCCGTAAACGCTTGGGGCGGCTCAAACGCCCTAGTTGATCAATGGTTAGACAGTCGTCGTCAATTACTTATCCATTATTGCCAACTAGCAGGATTGGCACCGTATCAAACTGCACCAACCGCTTTACCTCCACTCAAACACATTCGCCAATTCTGTGGGATCTTGCTTGATTATGTATCAGCCGGCCACTTTGAAGTTTATAAGCAGGTTTCCAGCGCCTGCGAGCAGCACGGCCGCCATAGCCAACAATTGATGGAAAGCATACTGCCAAAAATTCACCACAGTACGGATATCGCCTTAGCCTTTAACGATCGTTATGCCGAGCAGCCCACAGATGAACAAATGCTGCAATTAGATATCGACCTCTCCCAACTTGGGCAAGCAATGGAAGAACGGTTCGCCTTAGAAGACACGCTTCTTGAAGTACTAGCGGGGCACAGCCCAACCAGCGCCGCCAGTTAACCCGCTACCGTTTACCACATCACGCTCGCGGGCAATAACAACAAACCCGCCAAATGGCGGGTTTGTTTTCACGTGCTTAGCGTGCTGTTACGCAGGCTGCTGCACAATCACGTCGCTGGCCACTTCAGTATAGTGTGGCATCTGATGGAAGTTTAAATATCGGTATGTGTCTGCGGCTTGCGAATCAATAACTTGAGCGTATGCCTGATATTCCTCGACCGTAGGCAATTTCCCCAAAATGGACGCAACCGCCGCTAACTCAGCAGAGGCCAAATACACATCGGCACCATTACCTAGGCGATTCGGGAAGTTACGTGTAGAGGTTGAAACCACCGTCGCGTTATCGGCCACCCGTGCTTGGTTCCCCATGCACAGCGAACACCCCGGTTGCTCGGTTCGAGCCCCTACTTTGCCATAAATGCCATAGTAGCCTTCATCGGTTAATTGCTTGGCATCCATCTTCGTTGGCGGCGCGACCCATAAACGCGTTGGTAAGGCACCTTTATGCTCCGCTAATAACTTACCGGCTGCACGAAAATGGCCAATATTGGTCATGCAAGAGCCAATGAAAACCTCATCAATCGCACAACCTTGCACTTGAGACAACAAACGCGCGTCATCCGGATCGTTCGGCGCACACAAGATAGGCTCTTTGATCTCAGCCAGATCAATCTCAATAACGGCGAAATATTCTGCGTCCGTGTCTGCCACCATTAACTCCGGCTTCGCCAACCACGCTTCCATTGCTTGAATGCGGCGCTCAATGGTACGACGATCACCATAACCTTCGGCGATCATCCATTTAAGCATCACGATATTGGATTGCAGATATTCGCTGATCGATTCTTGGCTGAGTTTTATGGTGCAACCTGCAGCCGAACGTTCTGCAGAGGCATCAGAGAGCTCAAAAGCTTGCTCCACCGTAAGCTTTTCCAAGCCTTCAATTTCAAGTACACGGCCAGAAAAGACGTTTTTTTTGCCTTTCTTTTCAACCGTCAATAACCCTTGTTGAATGGCGTAATACGGAATGGCATGGACCAGATCGCGCAAGGTGATCCCCGTTTGCATCTCCCCTTTAAAACGCACCAGCACCGACTCCGGCATATCCAGCGGCATAACCCCCGTCGCGGCAGCAAAGGCCACCAATCCGGAACCGGCTGGAAATGAGATCCCAAGCGGGAAACGCGTATGAGAATCGCCACCGGTACCCACGGTATCGGGCAGCAGCATCCGGTTCAACCAAGAATGGATCACCCCATCACCAGGACGCAGGGAAACCCCACCACGATTCATAATGAAATCCGGCAAAGTGGCGTGCGTATTAACATCAATCGGTTTGGGGTAAGCAGAGGTATGACAAAACGACTGCATGGTTAAATCGGCAGAAAAACCCAGACAGGCTAAATCTTTCAGTTCATCCCGTGTCATCGGCCCAGTGGTATCTTGTGAGCCAACAGTGGTCATTTTCGGCTCGCAGTATTGGCCTGGGCGAACTCCCTTCACGCCACAGGCTTTACCCACCATTTTCTGAGCTAAGGTATAACCTTTGCCATTGTCGACCACCTCCTGTGGACGACAAAACACTTCTGATGGTGCCATCCCTAACGTTTCCCGAGCACGATCCGTCAGCCCCCGACCGATGATCAAGGGGATCCGCCCGCCGGCTCGAACCTCATCCAACAACACATCGGTTTTCAAAGTAAATTCAGAGATCACTTCCCCAGCGCTATTTTTCACGATGCCTTGGTACGGGTAAACCTCGATGACATCCCCCATCGCCATTTGATCCACCGGCATTTCAATCGGCAAAGCGCCCGCATCTTCCATTGTATTAAAGAAGATGGGGGCAATTTTGCCGCCAAAGCAAAAGCCACCGCCCCGTTTATTGGGCACGCATGGTATGTCATCCCCCATAAACCACAATACTGAGTTAGTGGCCGATTTACGTGATGAGCCAGTACCAACCACATCGCCCACATACACTACCGGATGCCCTTTGGCTTTTAATTCCTCAATCAAACGCACTGGCCCCACTTCACCAGCCACATCCGGCTCAATGCCCTCTCGAGCATTTTTAAGCATCGCTAACGCATGCAGTGGAATGTCTGGCCGTGACCACGCATCTGGGGCGGGCGACAGATCATCGGTGTTGGTTTCACCGGTCACTTTAAAAACAGTTAAGGTTAACTTTTCAGCCAAGATTGGTTTGGCTGTAAACCATTCTGCCTCAGCCCACGAAATCACAACTTGCTTGGCAAACTCATTACCCGCATTCATTTTGTCAACCACATCGTGGAAGGCATCAAACATCAATAAAGTGTGTGATAAAGCATGGGCAGCGATCGGAGCCAGTGTGTCGTTATCTAATGCTTTGATCAGCGGCTCAATGTTGTACCCCCCCTG
>JAWXTX010000017.1:0-36851 GCA_044433165.1 Ferrimonas sp.
CGACTTAGAGGCGCCAACTCTTGAATTGGGGAAAATGTGCTTAGAGGTTGTGGAAAAGGTGGTGCAATCAGAGCAATTACTGCAACGTTTTGCCATTCCCGAAACGCATTGGGACACCATTGCTCGTTCTTGGCGCCTCAAAGAACCTAGCCTCTATTCTCGTTTGGACTTAGCCTACGACGGCCGAGGCCCAGCGAAACTGCTAGAAAATAATGCAGATACGCCCACCTCTTTATTTGAGTCAGGGTTTTTCCAATGGCTCTGGCTTGAAGACCGCTTAACCGATGGCAGCCTGCCTAACGGCAGCGATCAATTCAATGGCATTCAAGAAGCATTAATTGCGCGTTTTGCGCAGTTCAAACAAGAATGGCCGCCCGTACCGCTGCACTTTGCCGCCTGCCAAGACAGCATTGAAGATCGCGGTACTGTGCAATATTTGCAAGATTGCGCTGCCGAGGCCGGATTTGAAACCCACTATACTGATATTGAAGCCATTGGCATTACCGATAAAAATGAATTTGTCGACAGCCAAGAGCGGCTGATCCGTGCTTGCTTTAAGCTCTATCCTTGGGAGTTTATGCTGCGAGAAAGCTTTGCTGAATATTTGGCGAAAGCAAATGTACGCTGGCTAGAGCCAGAGTGGAAATCCATTTTATCGAATAAAGCCCTACTCCCACTGCTCTGGCAGCAATATCCAAACCACCCGAATTTATTACCGGCCTATTTTGCAGATGAAAGCCATCGGCTGGGAAGTGGCCAGTGGGTTAAAAAGCCCATTTTTAGCCGTGAAGGCGCCAATATTGAGATATTCGATAATGGCCAGATGGTGGAATCTTCCGCCGGCGAATATGGCGAAGAGGGGTTTATTATTCAGGCTTATCAAGCTTTACCCAAATTTGGGGACGATCACGCCCTAATTGGTTCATGGCTGGTTGGAGAACAAGCCTGTGGGATCTCCATCCGCGAAGATCACAGCCGCATTACCCAAGATCTATCGCGTTTCATCCCTCACTGCATACGCCCTTAAGGGCTTAGCCGAGTTATTTCCTCTAACTCGGCTGCTCTTCAATCAGGCTGCCGTTGCAAATAAATTGGCTAAGGGATCTGTTATCACCACGGTTTCGCCGCGTAACATATAATTCCCACCATGCAAGTCTACCGTGCCCAACGGCGCAATATATTGTAATAGCTCGTATAAAGTACGCAGCAACGCATCGTACTTAGCTAACGCCTCCGCCGACAGTTGTAAGGGCTGTTTATCGGCGGAATTCATGTAAAAAGTACGGCGCGGTTGTAATAACTGCGCCGTAAACCGCTCAAAGCTCGGCCATAATAGCTGTGCCCATGCTTGTGGCTGGCGCAATGGCAGTGTAAGGGTACGTAACATGCCCCATAACTGACCAAACTGAACATCCATAAAATGGTTCGGACGAGTGGCTTCTTTGCCAATAAGGCTGATCTCAGATAACCGCTCTAATACATAAATTCGCACTACCCTTGTAGCAGAAATAACGACGCAGTCTTCCCGAAAGATCCGCGGCACATGCCGGTTACTTTGATTCTCTGGGCGCATACACCAACGGGCAAAACGGTAGTAGCCATCTTTGTGGTTATAACACAACTTCACTACTTTATCGGGCGTCTCCGGCAGTGCATATACCTCCGCGTAACGCCCTGTTGCAACTCCGGTTAACGGCGTTAAACGCTCAAAAAAAACCGACACATCGGCCGGCTGAGTCAGCGCGTTATCCTGAGCCAACTGCTGTAATTCTGCCAGTGCAGCTAAATAGGCATCCATGCGGTGTGGCCTCTATTTTGTGCGTTCAGCCTCCATGCTGAACAACATTCAGTGCCACACTAACAAGCCTATGGTATCAATACGAATCTCACGCCCGATTAGCGCAATCGGGCAAATCGAGCTTTTATTAAGCATTACATCACAGTACGGATGCTGATATTTCCCTGTTTAGGTAAGGTTAAATATGCCCAAAGCAAGCACGGCCATAACGGCACAAGAACAAACAAAGAAGTTAGCCAAATCACTAAAAAAAGAGCTTAAAAAACAAATAAGCCAAGGAAAGGCTGTGCCTGCGTTAACCAAAAAACAGCGCCAGAATTTGGTGCAAAGCTGGGTTGAACAACTGCGTCTTACCCCTTTAAAAGCACAGCCAAACACCACGGAAAAAACGTTCAGCCATAGCGGCGTAAGCCTAACAAAGCCTTGGAAAAACAAACCTTGCCGTGGCTGTCCTGCCCTGCATGGGCACTTATGTAAATGCGCCCTGAAACGGGCAAGAAAATTGCAGTGGTAAAGGTGACAATGCAGACTCTGTACTCACATGTCCGAGGCTGCAAGCACAGAGTCTGAATGAGATGAACTTAACGTTGGCGATTACGACGATTAGCCTTTTCTGCCTCTTTCGCTGCCTTCTCGGCGGCTTCTAATTCCCGCTTGCGCGCCAGTTCGGCTTCTTCTTGCTCCATCATCGCCGGTGTTTCAAGTGTAATACCGCCTAAGCTGCCATCGCGCAGCTCATTCACTAAAATGGCACCAAAGCGCTCTAAATCAACACGTCCACCCGATTTCATGCAACCGCGTTTTTTGCCCGCCTGCTCCATGAACTCCCAATCAGTCTCGGGTAATTGTTCCAGTTTAAAACGGGTTTTTAAACGCTCAGGGTAAGCGATTAACAAGTACTCTGAGACATAGCTACCAAGCTCTTCATAATTCACCACGGTATCGCGAATGGCGGCAATGGCCGCTAAGCGAAAACCGTAATGCTCCGTCTCTAACTTGGGCCATAACATTCCCGGCGTATCATAGAGCATGATGCCCTCTTCCAGCTTAATTCGCTGTTGGGCTTTGGTTACTGCCGGTTCATTACCGGTTTTAGCCACAATTCTTTTGGCTAAGGTATTGATTAAAGTAGATTTACCCACGTTAGGAATGCCCATAATCATGGCTTTAATCTGCTTATCGTTCCCCACTTTATTGGGCACTAACTTTTTACAGAGATCGACTATTTTATGCACATGGCTGGCTTTATCAGTATCCAACGCTAAGGTTTTTACCCCTCGTTGCTGCTCTAAGTACGCCATCCATTGTTGGGTAAGCTCTGGATCAGCCAAATCCGCTTTATTAAAAATTTTAATTACCGGTTTATCACGACGCAGCTGCGCCACCATCGGATTTTCACTGGTGTAAGGCACGCGTGCATCCAGCACTTCGATGATCACATCCATCTGCGGCATGACCTCTTTTACCTCACGCCGGGCTTTGTTCATGTGGCCAGGAAACCATTGCAGTGCCATAACGTTTATCTCTTACAAGCGAATTTCAATGGCGCGCAGTGTACCTTGCTTATCTCAGCGAGAAAACTCAGCCTCCGCTGAGAATGAAAAAAGGGCTGTCGAAGCAGCCCTTTTTATCGGTAATGCACACTCACTTAACCCAGTGTTGCCACCAGCTGCTGTGCTTGCTCAAGCAATTGCGTTAAATGCGTTTGACTGTGGCTGCTCTCGGCATAGATCTTATAAATCGGTTCCGTACCTGAAGGACGCGCAGCAAACCAGCCGCGCTCCGTCACCACTTTCAAACCACCAATCGGCGCTTGATTACCTGGCGCATGAGTTAAAACCGCCGTAATGGGATCGCCCGCAAGCGTCGTTGCCGTAATGGCACTGGCATCCAATTGCTTTAAGGCAGTGCGTACAGCCATAGAAGCGGGTGCATCAATACGACGATAATGGTGCTGGCCAAATTGGCTTTCAAGTTGCTGATAGTGAGCCGTCGGTGATTGCCCGGTGACCGCTTGGATCTCCGCCGCCAGCAAACATAAAATGAAACCGTCTTTATCGGTAGAGAACGCTTGCCCTTGAAAGTCAGGGAAACTTGCTCCGGCACTTTCTTCGCCACCAAAAGCTAAGGTGCCAGCGCTTAAGCCATCCACAAACCATTTAAAGCCAACTGGCACTTCCATTAACGGCCGTTGATGCAAGGCAACAACTTTATCAATCATCGCGCTCGACACTAAGGTTTTACCAATAGCCGCATCGGTGCCCCAGCCCAACCGGTGCCCTAATAAATAGTCAATGGCCACCGCCAAATAATGGTTAGGTGGCATAAGTCCGCCATCGGCACACACAATGCCATGGCGATCGGCATCTGGATCATTGGCCAGCGCTAAATCAAAACGTGTTTTTAATGCCAAAAGTGGTGCCATGGCCGCACGGCTAGAGCAGTCCATGCGGATCACGCCATCGTGATCCAATGCCATAAAGCCAAAAGCCGGATCAACGCGATCATTGGTGATGGTCAGATCCAAGCCATAACGCTCTGCAATGCGTGGCCATACCGCAATCGCAGCCCCCCCAAGTGGATCCACACCTAAGCGAATGCCCGATTGCGCGATCGCTTGCATATCAATCACCGAGCCTAGTGCTTCCACATAGGCTCCTATCATATCCACTTCTTGGATCAGCCCTGTCGCCTCCGCAATGTCTTGGCTCACCTTGCGTACCCCTTGCAAACCATTACTTAAATAATTGTTCGCGCGATCTGCAATAAAACCAGTGACATCGGTATCGGCTGGGCCACCGTGGGTTGGGTTGTACTTAATGCCGCCATCTTGAGGTGGGTTGTGACTGGGGGTCAGAATAAGGCCATCGGCCAGTTCAGCATGAACGCGATTATGCTGAATAATGGCAAACGATAAAATTGGGGTAGCAAGGAATTGATGCCCTTGTTGGATCTGCACCGGCACGCCATTGCCCGCTAACACTTCTAAAGCCGCAAAAAAGGCAGGCTGGCTAAGCGCATGGGTATCAAACCCTAAAATTAATGGCCCGCAGATCCCCGCTTGCTGACGATAATCTACGACAGCTTGGGTAATCGCATAGATATGGGCTTGATTAAAACTGCGTAATGCCGCACTGCCTCGATGACCCGAGGTACCAAAGCTTACCAGTTCTTCTGCTTTATCTGGGCGGGGAGATAAATTATAAAACTGGCTGATTAAACGAGGAATATCCACCAAATCATGAGAGCAGGCTAAGGTGCCCGCACGGTTATTGCTGCTCATAAGCGTCCTGCTAATTATATCTGCAGCGCAATCTGCTGGGCTAAGTCGCTATCGCAACCTAGACTTTGCAGAACCTCTGCTAAGATAGTTTGTTTTTTACGTGTATTGTTATTTGCACTCACCCAATATGGGCTTGAGCCAATCTGCTTTGGATTGGTGGTTTCACTGACCTGCAATAGCGCTTCCTTGCTTGTCGTAAAATACAACCGATCCCGACCACGGATCTCTAATACGCAGCCAAAACTGGATGGAAACTGCCGATAAATGGCATCCAAAAGATAAATAAAACGGCCAACCGCCCCTTTTTGTTTTCGCAATGCACCGTCGCCCAGCAACTCTTCAAAAACCCCAGCTTCGGCTGCCACACTGCGCACGGATGCGCGCGCGCTATGCGCTTTTAATGGCGTCACGGAAGCCCGAGTTACCGCGGCCACATCCAAGCTCGGCTCGCTGATCTTGTGCGAGGGGGCATCACGGTCTGTGTCCAGCACGGGCAACCCTAACAAACGGCGCAAAATGGCTGAGGCACTTTCACCGATTTGCTGAGTATTACTGGCGATGTGACGATAAAGCTCTTCGTCAATTTCGATGTGTTTCATTGCTTATTGATATCGTTTGGCTAGCACAAGTTCAGCCATTATAACCAGCCATTTTAAGCGCTGGCTATGACAAGAACACAAAACTGGACGCAATCCTAACATCCCCCCTCAGATCACAGCCTGATAGCCTCAAAAACAACCAGCCTCTTCGCTCAAACACTCACCCGCGAGTAAATTGCGATCGACACCTATTGCCAATGGCAGAACAAATTTGCTCAGATACGTGAGAATTTATTCTGGATGCTTTGCTCATGCCGTTTTCTTCCACACTTGAATACCAGCGCCATGCGCCTACAGCAACAACCGCACCCTCAGCCCCTGTTGTGGTGTTACTGCATGGGTTATTCGGCCACATATCTAATCTCAATCAATGCGCCAACGCATTACGCACGTTGGGCTTTGAAACCCTCAGCATCAGCTTGCCAGGACATGGCCATTCTCCCTTAGAGCAATCTTTTGATTTTATTGATACAGCCCAACAATTAGAGCAATTACGCCAGCACCTTGACATAAAAAAATGGAGCCTTGTCGGCCACAGCTTAGGCGGCAAAGTAGCGATGACCTATGCCCAGTGTTATCCCAATGCATGCCAAGCGCTAGTGGTTGCAGACATTGCCCCAGTTGCTTATGAACGGCGCCATGATGTCATTCTCAAGGCATTAAGCCAGTTCAATTTGCAAGCCGTTACCCAACGCAGTGACGCCATCAGGCAATTGGAGCACGCAGGCGTTGATGCGGGTACTGCTGCGTTTATTTGCAAGCACTTGGTTCGCCACGCTACCCCTTTCCAAACACCCGCTTTTAGTTGGCAATTGGCCATCCCAACACTTGTGGAAAGCTATCCGGCCATTATTGCAGCCTTGCCCACACAGCCGCCCTACCTCGGCCCAGTACTGTTACTCAAAGGGCAGCGGTCAGATTACCTGCAAGATCATCATCGAGCCGCCATACTAGCCCGTTTCCCAAAGGCCAAAGCACACATTATTGCAGGGGCGGGTCATATGCTGCACGTTGAAAAGACAGCACAATTTAATACAACCGTTGGCCGTTTTTTACTGCAACACGTAGCCACTGAAACACAAACCGCTGCCATGGGTTCTAATAAATAAAAAAATCAATCTCAATATTAAACAGCAGCAACATCGCTGTGCTATAGTGCCGCAGCCCAACCAATAAGGAAGGTTGTTTATGTGGGTTGATCACTATGAAGTGCTTGAAACATTAGGTTTATATCTGCTGTTTGGGGGGATCTTTATTTTGATTGGGCTCGCCATCAAGGATGTGTTAACACAAGGTAAAGTGCCGCCATTGGGGCGCTTTGTTGTCTGGCTGGTGCTGTTTTTGGGCTGCGCCGGGTTCATCGCCAAAGGCTTGATCCAACTGTATTGGGAAGGCATTGGCTTTAGTTAAATCGCAAGCCTCATGGCAATAGAAAAATCCGACCGCACAACTCTGGACATGTTCGCTACCGAAAAAAATCGTGGCCGACCCAGAACAAATCCTTTGTCTCGCCAGCAACAAACTCGCATTAATAAGCGTAATCAATTGCAGCGCGACAAAATAAACGGCTTAAAACGCATCGAATTTAAGGTATCTGCAGCTCTGTTTGATGCCTTGAACCAACAAGCCTTGGCAAGTAACCTTACTCGTGGGCAATTGATCGAGATGATTCTGCAACAACAGCTAAAAATCGATCCCCCTATAAACGAGTGAGTTTTTACATTACAAAAGTACAGGTAATTACAACATGGCAAGCGTAGGTCTGTTTTTTGGCAGCGATACTGGCAACACTGAAGCCGTCGCAAAAATGATCCAAAAAAAACTGGGCGAACTGGTTGAAGTCAAAGACATCGCCAAAAGCAGCAAAGAAGAGATCGAGGAATTTAGTCTGTTGCTGTTTGGGATCCCAACATGGTACTACGGCGAAGCCCAGTGCGATTGGGACGATTTTTTCCCAGAGCTAGAGCAACTGGATTTTACCGATAAACTAGTTGCCATCTTTGGCTGTGGCGACCAAGAAGATTATGCGGAATACTTCCTCGACGCGATGGGGCAATTAGGCACCATTATTGAAAGCCGTGGCGGCATCATTGTTGGCCATACTTCAACAGCCGGTTATGAATTTGAAGCCTCTAAAGCATTAGTAGATGAAAGCACCTTCATCGGCTTAGGTATCGATGAAGACCGTCAGCCTGAACTCACCGAACAACGTGTTGACGCTTGGGTTAAGCAAATTTACGATGAAATGTGCTTAGCTGAGTTAGCGTAATCCCCACGACGAAAAACGTCGAATGAAGGCCGCCAATGCGGCCTTTTTGCTACCCATTAGCATCCCAAGCGATTTCGCATACCCAGTCAGTTCACTAAAGTGGTAGGCTTGGCGTCAGATTTTTTGATTTTTGTTATTTTTGCAGTGAAGGAAACCCGATGGAGCCGCTCAATAAGTCCAATAAACTCAATTCGGTATGCTATGACATTCGTGGACCAGTGGCACGCGAAGCCAAACGCTTAGAAGAGGATGGCCATCGGATTTTAAAACTAAACATCGGCAATCCCGCTCCTTTTGGTTTTGAAGCCCCAGAAGAGATCATCCGTGATGTCATTCATAACCTCCCCGAAAGCCAAGGCTACTGTGACTCTAAAGGGTTATTCTCAGCACGTAAGGCCATCATGCAGTCTTACCAACAGGTGGGGTTGTTTGATGTGGGTGTTGAAGACATTTACATCGGTAACGGCGTTTCCGAGTTGATTGTGATGGCCATGCAAGGGTTGCTCAATAACGGCGATGAAATTCTGGTTCCAGCGCCAGATTACCCATTATGGACCGCAGCCGTTAACCTCTCTGGTGGTAAAGCCCGTCACTACATTTGTGATGAACAAGCCGATTGGATGCCAGACCTAGAAGACATTCGCCGCAAAATAACCCCACAAACCCGTGGGTTAGTAATCATCAACCCAAACAACCCAACTGGGGCGGTTTACAGCAAAGAGATGTTATTAGAGCTACTGCAGATTGCTCGAGAACACAATTTAGTGGTTTTTTCCGACGAAATTTACGACCGCATTCTCTACGATGGTGCAGTGCATGTACCCACGGCCACCTTGGCTGATGATTTATTAATCATTACCTTTAATGGTCTCTCCAAAGCCTACCGAGCGGCTGGCTTCCGCATGGGATGGATGATGCTCTCTGGCCGACGCGATCATGCGCGTGGTTATATTGAAGGCTTAGAGATGCTGGCCTCCATGCGCCTTTGTTCAAATGTACCAATGCAACACGCCATTCAAACCGCACTGGGTGGTTACCAAAGCATTAATGAGTTAATTCTCCCTACTGGCCGCTTGTGCTTACAGCGTGACTTGGTGGTAGACCGTTTAAATGCGATGGATGGGGTTAGTTGTTACAAACCCAAAGGAGCGCTATATGCCTTCCCTAAATTAGACATGAAAAAGTTTAATTTGGTTAATGATCAGCAATTGGTGCTGGATTTACTCTTACAAGAAAAAATCTTATTAGTGCAAGGCAGCGCCTTTAATTGGCCAGAGCCCGATCACCTTCGTGTGGTGTTTTTACCCCATTTAGAAGATCTCAATCGCGCCATGGATCACCTCGAGCGTTTTCTCCACCGCTACCGCCAATAAACGCGGAGCATCAGTTCCATTATCGCATTTAGGGCATGGTGATTTCACCATGCCCTAAATTCATTAGCGCACCTGAATGTATGGCGATTGGGCCGCTTGGTTTGTCGCCGGTATGCTTGACCCACTTTAATGACTGCGCGAAACTCAACGTAACAGTGCAGTAGGGGAAGTAAATTAGTGCAAGAGATCAAAACGATTTGGCAAGAACGGCGGCTACCAGACCATTCAGTAGCACAACACGATTACCGTTCTCGCTACCAACGCGATAAAGCCCGCGTTCTGCACAGTGCCGCTTTTCGGCGCTTACAAGCCAAAACTCAAGTGCTTGGTACCGGTTTAAACGATTTCCACCGAACTCGCCTCACCCACTCCATTGAAGCGGCGCAAATTGGAACGGGCATTAATGCGCACTTACGCCATCACTACCCTGAGCAAACCTTCTTATTTGATGATCACCTGATTGAAGCGCTGTGTTTAGCCCATGATATTGGCCATCCCCCTTTTGGCCATGGCGGTGAAGTCGCCTTAAATGCGATGATGCGCCATTACGGAGGTTTTGAAGGCAATGGCCAAACGCTGAGAATTGTCTCAAAACTAGAGCCTTATACCGAACAGCATGGCATGAATCTGACTCGCAGAACCATGCTCGGGCTACTCAAATACCCGGTACCGCTCTCGCACGTGACCCGAACTCAATCCCCAAACTTAGATCACAACACCCCTTTTATTGCCAAACAGTGGCAGCCGGCAAAAGGCATTTATGATCTAGACAACGACATTCTTGATTGGATCTTAGCGCCGCTCAGCCACGCTGACCGCGACCATTTTATTTCACTGGCCAATGCCCCAACAGCGGAGCAACATGGGCGAAGCGCCTATAAGTCCATCGACTGCGCTGTCATGGAATTGGCAGACGACATCGCCTATTCCGTGCATGACTTAGAAGATGCCATCACATTAGGGATAATCAGCGCCAGTCAATGGCAACAACAAGTAGTGGACGCCTTAGTTCAATCAGCTCAAAGCCCTTTTAGCATCAGTCAGTGGCAAACCTTAAGCGATGCGCTCTTTTCTAACGAGAATTTCCATCGTAAACACGCCATCGGCACTCTGGTAAATGGCTTGGTCACCGCTGTAAACATGTTCCACTTACCGCAATTTTCAGAGCCATTATTAGCCTACCGAGTGGAATTAAACGCCAATTTTGCCCATCTGCTTGAACGCCTGAAACGCTTTGTCTTTGATAACGTCATTCGCCATACCAGCGTTCAACGCTTGGAGTTTAAAGGTCAACAAATGTTAACAGGGCTATTTCATGCCTTGGCCACTGAGCCCGAGCGATTACTGCCATCCAATACACGGTTAAAATGGCAGCAAGCTCAAGCTGCAGATCCCCAGCAAAGCATGCGCGTGATTGCCGATTACTTAGGCAACATGAGCGACGATTACGCTATCCGCTTGTATCACGAATTATTTATGGGAGCACGGCAAGCAAACGGATTTATCCAATCTGAGTGATCTGGAACTACGCTTTGTTCGTTCTTTGGCTGATTGTCAATATCAAAGGAGATCCGGACAATGACGTTCATTTCACGCTTTTTTTTCGTTGTCACTGCATTTACCCTCGCGGCATGCGATAACGAAACCAACAGCAACCAACCTTACATTCAAGTTCTGCATGCCGCGGCAGATGCCCCTCTTGTCACCGTGTTATTAGATGATGCGACGCTACTCGAAGATCTTGATTATCTTGATGGCAGTGCCGCCGTACGCTTAGATGAAGGCAGTTATACAATCACCGTTGAAGCGCAACTGCCCGATGACACACTCAGCAGTGTGATTGGCCCAGTCAGCTTAGATGCCGCCACTGAAATGCAATACGCGGTATTAGCCGTAGGCAGTGTGAGCGACGACACCCTTACGCATTTGCTCATCGACCGCAGTACAGAGGCCGTCACCAGTGGCAACGCCCGCGTACAAGTCGTTCATGCCGCCGCCAGTGCCCCCGCTGTGGATGTATATGTTACAACGCCAGATGCCGATATCAGCAGCAGCACCGCTACTCTCACCGATGTCAGCTATGAAGACATCAGCGACGCTTTAGAGATCACTGCCGGTGAATATCAAATACGGATCACCACCACCGGTACAACTACGGTCGTATTTGACAGCGGTACCCTAACCTTAGCGTCACGCAGCAACTTGATTTTGGCCGCAACCGATAACACCTTAGCTGGCGATTCTCCTGTGCTATTGGTGGTTTGGAGCGATGACGGCTCGGTCGTGATCCCAGATGTGGATGCCGGAAGCGATCTGCGTGCAGTACATGCATCACCAAATGCTCCTGAGATCGATGTTATTGTTAACGATACGACTGAACTCTCCGACGTCGCCTATACCACGGTAAGTGATTACTTAAGCCTAAGCAGCGGGAGTAACACCATTGAAGTGGTAGAAAGCAGCGATACCAGTAACGTTCTGATTGATGTTACCGACGATTTAGTCAATGGGCTTTCGTACACACTGCTTGCGATTAATGATCTCGATGACATCGCCCCATGGTTATTACTGGAAAATCGTCGCACCGTCGCGACTGAAGCTGCACTGGAACTGCTGCATGCGTCACCAACCGCTGGCGCGGTTGATATCTATTTAGGTACGGATGACGACATTACCGATGAAAGCCCCGCTTTTAGCGGCGTTACCATTGGCCAAAGCACTGGCCGCATCGCATTAAGCGCCGGCGATTATTACGTTACGATTACCGAAACCGGTAGCCAAACCGCCGCCATTGGCCCAACAGCCATTACCTTAGAAGCCGACAAAATTTACACCGCTGCAGCGCGCGATAACGACGGTGGTGGCCTGCCCTTAGGGCTAATCTACATGGATGACTTTGTCACCAGTGATTAAATATTTGACCACAAACAGCCATTCACCCCATTCAATAAGCAAGCTATAGTAGCTCTGTTTAAGTAAAGGAAGAGGTGTGCATGGAAGCGCAATTGTTCATTGCTTTTTTGGTGTTTATTGTTGGCAACTGCTATTGGGGATACCGTTATATTCAAGCGGCACGCAAGCAACCGGAGATCAGCGGCCAACAGATGGAACAAATACAGGATGCGTGGATCCAGTTTATTTGTGGTGCCATTGTCATTCTCATTGTGGTGGTGCCACTCGCCAATTTACTGCAGCTGCTGTAGTGTCCATGCTTAAAAATGTGCGGTACGCCTGCGTGTATTGCCATAAAGATGCCCCAGTCAATATTAGATTGACAGGGGCATTCTTTTGTCAGGCTGCCTCACTGGCAACTAGCTAAGTTCGTTATTACGTCGTGCTTGAAAAAGAAACCACAACAAAATTAACGCCAATAAGAGCAACAACGTCGCCCAAGCGCCGTTGTATACAATGCCATAACGGCTGGCCATAATGCTGCCAAGCAATGCACCGCCGCCGATCCCAACATTAAATAAACCCGAATAGATGGCCATAGCCACATCCGTTGCATCCGGTGCTAACTTCAAACTTTTCGATTGCAGTGACAAGCACAGCATCATCATGCCCGTGCCCCACACAACGCACAGCAGCAGTAATAACCACAGATCCATTGCCGCTACCGGCAGCAAGGCCATCGCCGCGGCCAACACCACGATGGATAAGGTTAATAAACGACGTGGATGGCCAGCTTGGTAGCGGCCAAAAATCCAACTACCAATTAACCCTGAACCACCAAAAAGCAGCAGCATTAATGTCGTGATATTCGGGTTATAACCAAAGTGTTCCTGCAGCAACGGTTCTAAATAGGTATACACCATGTAATGGGCTGAAACGGCCATTACCGTCACGGCATAGAGCCATAACAAGGCGTGGTTACGAGCCAGCGCTGGCAAGCTGCGCCAACTGCCCCCATGTTGTGCCGGCAATTGGGGCAAGCCTCGCCATAATAACGCCATTACCACCAATGTGAGGCCGCCAACCAGAGCAAAAATACTACGCCAACCAATAATTTGCCCAAGCACTCTCCCAAGGGGGATCCCCAATACCAGCGCCAACACGCAACCGGTTGCAAAAATACTTAATGCCTTCGCACCTTGACCCTCTGGCGCAAGACGCACCACTAACGCTGGGGCAATAGCCCAATAAAGCGCGTGGCACAAGGCCACCCCAACGCGACCTGCAAGTAAAGTGTAGTAATTGGGTGCCCACACACAAACAACGTGGCTTAAAACAAAGATTGCCATTAGCCCAAGTAACAAACTCTTGCGTTCGAATTTGGCAAACAGCAATACCGCCGGTAAGGAGCTCAGTGCTACCACAGCGGCATAAACCGTTAGCATCGGGCCAATATCAACGGCACTCATCTGGAAGCTATCGCCCAGCGCCGCCAGCAACCCAACAGGAATAAATTCTGTTGAAACAAAAACAAAAGCAGTTAATGCCAACAGCCAAACCGAAAGCCAATCTCGCATCTGCGACTGCATTAGGCCCCCCTTAACCCAGCGGGTTATACCAAGTAAATGATTTTAAAAGGGCGCCAGTTTAAGGAACAAGTACACACTTGGCGATAAGCATAATGAGCGCTTGGATCTTCGCCATTAAAAATGAGAGATACCACACGCTTTTAGCCATCGCCACTAAGCACAACGCGCCCAATAACCCCCGATTTATTGTGGCTGACACTCGGTTTCAAAGGGGATCTCAAGATAGCCTGCGGCTTCGAGTAAATCCTTAGTGTAAGGATCACGAACGTGCCGGAGCGCACGCATGTCATCAACGCGTTCAACAATCTGCCCACCTTTAAAGAACAGCAGGCGATCACACAAGAAACTCGCGACCGCAATATCGTGAGTGATAAACAGGTATGAAATATTGCGCTCTTGTTTGAGCTGTTGTAGCAAGTCAAGGATCTGTACTTGCACCGAGACATCCAGTGAGCTAACCGCTTCATCCAGCAAAATGAATTTGGGGCTTGGGGCGATGGCCCGCGCAATGCAAACCCGTTGCAATTGCCCACCACTCAGTTGATGAGGATAACGCTCCAGCATGTCGACATTTAGCCCTACCTCTTCAAGCAAACGCCCCAACAAGAGGTCGCGCTGGGCATTACTCATGGCTTTCGTAATCAAAGGCTCATGAATGATTTCACGCACGGTTAAACGCGGATTAACCGATGTATTGTAATCTTGAAAAACCACGCTGATGGCTTGATGTGTCGGCAGGTGAGCAATCGCATCCCCTAGAACCACCTCCCCGCTATCAACGGCTTCCAGCCCTAAAATAACTTTACCTAAAGTGCTTTTACCGCTGCCTGACTCACCAACGATGCCAACGCATTCGCCTTCATTTATCGTAATCGAGACCCCATTGAGTACAGACTGGTAGCTTGGAAACAACCAACTGTCGTCGTTTTTGAAAGCCTTAGTTACGTTTCGAACATCAATCAGCATTAGGTATGCTCCATTACGGCTTTAAAACGATTAATCAATGCCATACGAGTATCAACCAAATAACGTGTGTCGGCGCTTTGCGGGCTGGTGAAAACTTGTTTTGTCTCGCCATATTCCACCACTCGACCTTGATTCATCACCATCACATTATCGGCAATATGCGAAACCAAACTTAAGTCGTGACTCACGAAGATCAGGCTTGTGCCAAATTGTTCGCGCACAAATTGCAACTCGCGGATCACCTCTCGTTGTGAGATGTAATCGATTGCAGTGGTGGGTTCATCGGCAATAATCAGCTTAGGTTTTAACACCAAGGCCAGCGCCACCATAATGCGTTGCAACATGCCGCCACTCAGCTCATGGGGGTATTTTTTCAACAACGATTGCACCGAGTTTAAGTTCACTCGAGTCAGCACATCGCAAAATAACGCCTTCGCCTCTTTGCGGCTCATCGCCGAGTGCTGCCGAATTGTCTCGATAGCCTGATTACCGATAGTAAACAGCGGGTTAAACGCCGTCATTGGGCTTTGCATAATCATCGAAATCTTTTCACCACGCATTTTCCGGCGCTGCCTTTGCGGCATCAAAAAGAGATCTTCGCCCTCAAAAATCGCCTTACCAGAAATGGCAAAGTGTTCGCCCAACAAACCGTTTATCGCATTACAGGTTAAACTTTTACCACTGCCCGACTCACCTAAAATACCCAAGCATTGGTCTTCTTTTAGGGTAAAACTGACGTCAGAAACCAATTCACGATGGCTCGGTTTTTCCAATGCTACCGCCAGATTTTTTACTTCTAACATCCTCGTTGCTCCGTTCTTGGGTCTAACACATCGCGCAGCGAATCACCGAGCAGATTACAACAGGCCACCACAACCATAATCGCGGCACCTGGGATCAACATCTGTTCTGGGTTTGAGAACAACACCTCTTTGGCATCGCTGAGCATCGCTCCCCACTCCGCTGTTGGCGGTTGAACACCCAACCCTAAAAACGACAACGTCGAAATACTTAAGATGATCCAGCCCAAATCTAAGGTGGCAAGAATAATCACTTCAGCGGCGATATTGGGTGCTAAATGCTTACGGAAGATGAAACTTTGTGGCGTTTTTATCGTGCGCGAATACAGAATGTAGTTCTGATGATTAAAGGCGATAACCGAACTGCGTACGATACGTACATACCAAGCAATCTTGGCAATAAAATTCGCCACAATGATATTGACGATTCCAGGGCCCATAATCCCAACAATACTCAGAACAATAATCTCATAAGGAAAAGACAGCATCACTTCACAGCCGCGCATAATCAATGAATCGACTTTACCGCGCATGTAACCTGAAATAAGACCAATAGCGCCCCCCACCAAAGCGGTGATGACCATGGTCAGTAAGGAATAATAGAGCGTTGTACGAATGCCAAAGAGAAGACGTGAGTATAGGCAGCGCCCTAAATAATCGGTGCCTAATAAATACTCCGCCGACATCGGCATTAAGCTGTTCATCACATCAACTACATTTGGATCGTGCGGTGCAATATAAGGGGCAAATGCTCCCATCAAACAAATGACGGTTAAAATAAACAGGCAAGTTACTGCGGTTTTATTGCTAAAGAGGCGTTGTATCATTGGGCTTTAGCTCCTGCTTTCAAGCGAGGATCAACCACCGTATGTAAGATATCGATCAATAAATTCGATACCACAAACAGGCTACCCATCACTAAAATGTAGGCTTGAATAATGGGGTAATCGCGATTAAAAATTGCGGCAAGTGCCAAACGCCCCAACCCAGGAATCGCAAAAATACTTTCGATAACCACGGTGCCTGCGATCAAGCGTACAACCCCAATACCCAGAGCCGTCATCGACGTTTGTAACGAGTTTTTGAGCCGGTGTTTCCATACCACCCGAAACTCAGAAATGCCTCGCGCTCGGGCATACACCACATAGTGGTCATTCATCGAATCCAGCATCGCGCTGCGGATCAAACGAATGTAGGTTGCCACATACGCCATGCACAAGGTTATTGAAGGCAAAATGAAATGGCTAAATGTCGATGCCCCGCTGCTTGGTAACCAGTACCAGTGAATAGAGAAAAGCCAAATCAAAATAAAAGCGAGCCAAAAATTCGGCATCGCCGTGCTGGCAAAAATAAACACACGCACCAAGCGATCAAACCAATGATCTTGATACACGGCGCTGAGTACGCCCATCGGAATGCTCACGCACACCAGTAAAATCAACGACAGTCCAGCCAGTTTCAAAGTATATGGAAAACTGCGCGCCAACTCTTCGGATACAAGGCGATTGGTGTTGGTATAAGACACCCCAAAGTCGCCCTGTAAAGACGCGAACAGCCAATCGGTATAGCGCACCAAAAAAGGTTTATCCAAACCCAATACTTGACGGATCTCTTCAATCGCCTCTGGGCTGGGTGTCGTATCATTCACACGCAATGCCACTTCAGCTGGATCAGCGGGAATAATATTAACCAAAGAAAAAGCGATAAAAGAGACAAAGAAAAGCGTCACGCTTGCACTGAATAGCCGCTTGATTATGTATTTCGCCATGCAAATACGTTCTCTACGTTTTAATTAGAAAAGTAAAAAGACCGACACCCTTATTGAGAGTGCCAGTCGTCATACTTTGCGTCAGAGCATTGCCCAAACTCGCGAGATCACTTCACAGACATACGCTGCAAAGGGATCTCAAATTGAGAGGGGTTGAAGCCCACGCCTTCAACACGCTTGTTGAAGATGGCCCGGTTTTGCTCGTAACTGATAGGAATGTAGATCGCTTGATCGTGTAAGGTTTTTAATACGTAGCTGTAGTGAGCTTGACGTTCTGTCTCATCAATCGCTGCTAAGGCTTTAAGAATATTTTTATCGATTTCGGCCTTTTCAGGAATGCCTTGCTGCGCGGCGTAATCGCCGTAAACGGGTTTACGCATACCACCAAGGAACGATTGAGGATCATAAGGCGTGCCCCAAGAAATATTGAACGACAGATCAAAATCACCCTGTTTCAAACGGTCACGGTGCGCCTGCTCCTCTTCACCAACAAGGTTCATGGTTAAACCCACTTTCGCCCATTCGCTTTGTAGGTATTGCGCAATCGTACGCTCAACCACTTTGTCACTGTCGTAAGAAAGGGTAATTTCAAACGGTTTACCATTTAGCTTACGTACATTGCCTTCTTTCTTCCAACCCGCCTCATCAAGCAATTTTTCAGCTTGAGCGACATCGAATTGGTATGGCGTCAATTCAATATTGGCGTAGGGCACATTTTGCGCAAGCAAAGTGTCTGCCGGTTTCTCAAGGCCCAACATAATACGCTCAGCAATAAGTGCTTTGTTGGTTAAGTGGCTCAATGCTTGACGAACACGCGTGTCATTTAGGTTTTCGCTGGCTGAGTTTAAAATCAACATACGCGTTGATACCGGCTCTGACAGATTGGTACCAAAACGCGGATCTTTTTCAAACTGCTTAAACGATTGCGCGTTGATCAGCTGCAGCCCATAAATCATATCAATCTCACCACTGCGCAGTGACAGCAAACGTGATTGGTTGTCAGGGATCACTTTGGCAATGATCTTGGTAAGCGATGGTTGCTCACCCCAGTAATCCTCATTGCGTTCAAAGGTGGCCTGTTGATCAACCGCATTATTGGTAAGCACATAGCTACCAGTGCCGACGTAACAAGTTGTGCCACCTTTGGTGGTACCCTCTTTAAAACATTTCGGTGACAAAAAACGAAACGGCCGCGTTACCCCAAGTTCAACCAAAAATGGGTAGTAAGACTCCGCAAACTCAACGGCAACGGTATGGTCGTCTATCACGCGAACGCTTTCTTTGCCAGACTTCTCCACTTCAACCATCAGTCGAATCGATTCGAGCCAAGTATGGCGGTTGGCGTTATCCAGCAGTGCATCAAAGTTGGCTTTCACCACGTTAGCGTCAAACTTTGTTCCATCAGAAAAAATTACGTCATCACGCAGTTTAAAGGTATAGGTCTTACCGTCTTCTGAGGTACTCCAGCTTGTGGCTAGCCAAGGCTCAAGAGTGCCGTTTTCACCAAGGTGAACCAAGCCTTCGAAGATCAAATTCTGTGCAAAAATCTCGCCACCATACAGGTGTGGATTGAGATCGCGAATGTCGCGGTAGTTGGCAAACGTTAGGGTGCCTTCTTCTGCAAAAGCACTGAAAACGGGAAGAACGGCAGAAGCAGCCAGTACAGCGGCGGCGATCAGTTTTTTAGACGGCATAAACAGACCTTTTAAACAGTAGTATTAACATTAATGATAACCATTATTTTCAATGATACTTAGATTTGAATCATGGCATGAGCCATTAGCAATTAATTAAGCCAAAAACCTATTCCATTAGTCCAAAGAACAACTAAGGCCAGTGCGATAAAAAGGCACCTTCACTCACTTGCGACTACATCCAGCATGGGCGGCAAGCATACATAGCTCAAACACACACCGCAATCTTGATAGCAAAATCAGCAAACCAGAGGTTAAATCCGATTTGAAACGCGTACACAATAAGGCTTTAAGGGAATCACTGATAACCCATTTATTGCGGTTGACTCAAAATGCACAACAAACAAAGTGACTAGTTAACATAGATGACACTGTAGTAGGATTCGCTCGCGCTAGGGATACGGAAAAAGTCCAGAAAGCAAAACACCATACTTTAGAGCATGGTGTTTTGCTTTCTCGCATTGCATCAAAAACCGCTGTTAGTGTTTAACCATAGCGTATTGCCTTCCATGCCAATACGCTATGGCTCAGAATCACGAACTCGAAGAGGCGGTTGTTGGCGCTTCCTGTAACATTTGAGCTTGTTGCTGCTGAGCAAGCTGTTGCGCAACATAACCTGGTGAACGCGTATGGCCGGAGATCAAACGGTACATGGCTGGGATCACCAGCAACGTCACGACGGTAGCAAAGGCCATCCCGAACAGTACTACTGTGCCCACAGCAATGCGACTTTCCGCACCGGCTCCTGTAGCGAGGATCAGTGGCAGTGCACCAAATAACGTGGTCATTGCAGTCATAAAAATAGGCTGTAAACGACGTGCTGCAGCATTCACTACGGCATCGTTTAAGCTCATTCCTTGGTCACGTAACTGGTTGGCGAACTCAACAATCAAGATGCCATTTTTGGTTACCATACCAATCAGCATAATCAACCCGATTTGGCTGTAGATATTAAGGCTTTGATCCATCATCCAAAGCCCCGCTAAACCACCGAATATCCCCATAGGTACCGTAAACATCACCACGGCAGGGTTAATAAAGCTTTCAAACTGAGCCGCTAACACCAAATAAGCCACCAGCAATGCCAAGCCAAACACCAACATGACGCTGCTTTGGTTTTCTTTTAAGTTTTTCGACTCGCCCGAATAACCCACATTAATGCCATTTGGCAAAATGCGTACGGCTTCCGCTTCCAACGCAGCCAGAGCCTCACCTAAAGTGGCGTCTCCGGCTAAGTTCGCACTTAAGGTAATCGCTTTTTGCTTATCTTGGTGGCTCAAGGTCACCGCACTTGCAACCTCTTCAGCAATCGTCACCGCATCTAAAGTAACTAGCTCACCATTTCCTGCACGCAAATAAATTTTGCTGAGATCTTGCGCGCTATTGAAATGGTTTTCATTGGCGCGCAGGTAGACATCATATTCTTGGCCACGCTCCACATAAGTTGTGTCGCTGCTGCCGCCAAGCATGATCTCTAGGGTGGTTGCCACATCCGAAACACTGATCCCAAGTTCAGCCGCACGAGCACGATCAATACGCACTAATAACTCAGGGGTGATCTCTTCATAGTTCACATCCGCCCCAGTCATAAGCTCACTGTTGTTGGCAAAGGTTTTCAGAGCTTGGGCATATTCATTCAGCTCGCTGTAATCTGGGCCCGAGATCACAAACTGTACCGGCTCGGAGGAACCGCCACCAAAGCCCGGCATCATCGGTCGCACTGACACATCAGCAATACCACTGAGCTGGTTTGAAATCATCGGTAGGATCTCACTAGCATGTAATTCGCGATCGTTCCAATCTTCCAATCGAATAATCACAAAACCGGTTTGATCAGAAGCACGGCCACCAAAGGCTGGGGTTTGAATACTAAAAGATTTAATTAACCCTTGACCAAGCATGCCCATCATTCGTTCTTCTACAATCGCCATATTCGCGGCCATACGATTGTAGCTCGTGCCCTCAGCACCTTTTACGAAGGCAAAAATTAAGCCGCGATCTTCGGTAGGAGCAAATTGAGTCGGCACCTTGTTGATTAACCAGCCACTGCCAAGAATACAGGCAATAATAACCACCGGCGCTAACCAACGGCCTTTTAATACCAGCACCAATACTTGTCGATAAACACGCTCTAACCAAGCAATGCCTGTGCGGACAAGGCGGATCAATGGATTTACTTTACCTTCATTTTTCAGCACTTTACTGGCAATAGCCGGCGCCAGCGTCAAAGCGATTAATGAGGAAAAGACCACCGCCATCGCCAACACAACGGCAAATTCGGTGAACATAAGCCCCACCATGCCGTCCATAAAGGCAATCGGTAAGAACACCATCACCAACACCATGGTGGTCGCAATAACGGCAAATCCAACTTCGCGAGTACCATCGTAGGCCGCCAATAAGGGGGATTTCCCCTGTTTTAAGTGATGGGAGATGTTTTCAACCACCACAATGGCATCATCTACAACCAAGCCAATAGCAAGGATAAGTGCCATCATGGTCAATAAATTAATAGAAAAACCAAATAGATAGGCGGCCATAAAGGCGCTGATCAAAGACACCGGCACCGTTATGGCAGGAATGAGCGTAGCGCGAGCTTGGCCAATAAATAAATACAGCACCAGCACAACGAGGCCAGCCGTCACCATTAAGGTGGAATAAACTTCGTTGATGGCGTTTTCAATAAATAAGGTTTTATCGTACCCCACCTCAACCACGGTACCTTCGGGCAAGAAGTCCTGCATCAGCGCCACTTGCTCACGCACTGCTTGAGCCACCACCATCGGGTTTGCATCCGACATGGCCACCACTCCGAGCGCCAGTGTTGACTCCCCATTTTCTTTAAAGGTGTTGTCTTCGTTTTTCGCCCCTAAATACACTTTGGCCACATCTTGCAAATAGATCGGGTAACCATCATCACCACGACGTATTTCTAAATAGCCAAAATCCTCTTCGGTTCGATACAAACGCTCCGTCCGTACTGACATAGACAGTACGTCATTACGCAGTTGCCCCCCAGGGCTTTCAATATTACCGGCATTTAAAGCGGCTTTAATGTCCGCACCGGTCACGCCATAACCGGCCATTCGCTCAGGATCAAGCTCGATATACATCACCTTGGTCAGTGACCCCATGTAGCTTATCGAGGAAACCCCATTTAACAGCGACAGGCGATCTTCCACTGAGCGCTCGGCAAAATCGGTAAGCTCAGTGCGATCCATGGTGCTAGAACGCAGGTTTACAAACAGTGCAGAGTCGCCATCGCTGTTGGATTTAGACACCACAGGATCATCTGCACCATCCGGCAAACGCCGCTGCGCACGCGCCACAGCATCACGAACATCGCTGACCCCTTCGGTCAGATCCCAGCCAACCTCAAAAGTAATTTTAATGCTTGAACTGCTGGTTCGAGTGGTTGACGTAATTTGATCGATGCCGCTGATCCCCACCAACTGATCTTCAATAATGGTGGTTACTTGGCTCTCCATAATGGATGCCGATGCGCCCTGATAGCTGGTACTCACCGACACCACCGGATTATCCACATCCGGCATTTCTCGTACGCCTAACTTGCTGTAACACACCAAGCCAAAGACTAAGAGCAAGACGCTTAAAACGATCGCAACAACGGGGCGTTTTACCGCAACATCAGAAAGCAGCATTCACGGCCTCCTGCTTATTGCTCGGCTCACGCATATTCGGAGAGCCGCCACTGCTGTACTGCTTGGCTTGATCGTTCACTTTAATGCCATCGCGCAGGCCAACAAGCCCTTGTACCGCAATACGTGCACCCAGCGGTAAACCAGACTCAATCGCCACCATCGTATCTAAACGGCGTCCCAGTTGTACTTCGGTGCGATGCGCAACATCGTCGTTATCTAATACATAAACAAAACGTTTCGTGCCGGCGTACTCCAATGCCTGCACCGGCACCATCGCTTGCGCAACAGCGGCAAATTCAATTTGCGCTGACAACATCATGCCCGGCTTTAATTGTTGTGCATCATTATTAAAACGGGCTCGAGTAACCACGTTCAAGGACGACGACGAAACGCGCGAAGACACGGATTCCACATGGCCAATAAATTGTTGTTCTGGGTAGGCACGGCTGCTGCCAATCACCACCAAGCCAGATCCCAATTGACCTAAGTAGCGTTCGGGGATCGCTAAATCCAAACGCAGCTCTTGTAAGTTATCTAAGCTCAGTAGTTCATCACCACTGCTGACTAACGCGCCAACACTGTAATCTATCAGCCCGATGGTACCGGCAAATGGCGCGCGCAGCTCATGATACTGGCGCTGAACTTCTGCCGCCTGCACACGGGCATCGGCCATATAGACACTGGCTTGTTGAGCCTCAATTTCCGATTGCGTTACCGCGCCAGTTTTGCGTAATCGCGTAACCTCAGCTAATTTACGCTTTTCATCCGCTTGGTAGGCTTTGGCCTCCGCTAATGCTGCCCGCGCTGCGGCATCATCCAAACGTAACAACAGTTGACCTTGCTCTACTTGCTGATTCGATTGCACCAAAATTTGCGCAATACGGCCACCAATTTGTGGGGAGATCATCACCCCTTCTACCGCACTCAACGTACCAACAACCGTCAGGCTTGGCGCAACGCTATGCTCAGAAACGATTGAACTGTAAACATTGGCCACTTGAGGGCCTCGTGGTGGCGCAGCAAAGGCGCATGCCGAAGCGGTCAGTAGCAGTACAGCACTGGCTACGTGTGTGTAAGTTTTAGGCATAGAAATCGAACCAAACAACAAGAATAGCCCATTATAAGCAGCTTGAACGGCGCTGTGTGTAAGGGTATGTAAATGAACACGAGAGCGTGACAAGCATCACATACCATGGACTATTTAATGAATAAAGTGAGAGGTTCATCGGGTGATGGCGTGCACTGAACAGAAAAATGCCAGACTCGCTGACATTGGGTGATGCACCGCTATGGGATCACCCACTGAATAACCATTAACCCGCCGTTGATGCCGCCACAAACGCAATTTCAACTAAGTAGTTAGGATCGGCCAAGCCCACTTGCAAACAAGCCCGTGAAGGCGCGCTGCCTTCGGGTAACCAGCGCTGCCATGCATCGTTAAAGGCCGCTAAATTTGCAAAGTCCGTCAAATAAATCGTTACTGAAATCAAGCGTGATTTATCGCTGTTAACCGTTGCAAGTGAGGCTTCAGCCTGCTCAAACACCTGCGTCAGTTGCGCTAAAAAATCCTCAGTTGGCATTTCTGGCACTTCAACAAAATGAGCCATGCCATTAAAAATGGTTGCGTCAGACCATTTTTCAGTCGGATTAATTCGGGTAATGCTCATGGTTTTCTCTTACGTAGTCGAACAAGCGACGCACTATAACAAAAGCCTTTCAAATGAGGGACGATAACCGAAACCAAATAGCGAATGATAAGAGGCAATTGTGCGTATCTTATCCCTCATTGCGAATAGCCACTTAACGTAAAAAAATCAAATAAATCAAACCAAGGTATAACGAATACTGTGCGGTGTAATAAAATTGCTGATTAAACGCCTTTAAGCGTTTACCTAAACGGCGCACTTGATAGATGTGCCCAAACACGCGATTTAACAGCCCAATTTTGTCGCCTTCCACATTTTTAGTTGCCGTTGCCGCCATTAACGTCCGTGATAAAAGCCCGTTCAACCAAGCAATGGGGCGCCAACGCACCGGCCGTTCAACATCTAAAAAAAGCACAATGCGATTGTGATCCGTTTGGTTTTCGGCATAGTGGATAAAGGTTTCATCAAACAATACCGCTTGCCCATCCCGCCAAGAATATCGATGACCGTCCACCTCTATGTAACATCGATCATCGTTTGGGGTAACTAAACCAAGGTGATAACGCAATGACCCCGCATACGGATCTCGATGTTGCACCAATTTACTGCCCGGAGGCAGCATGGCAAACATGGCCCCTTTCACCATGGGCAATTGCTGTAACAATTCTAATGTCAATGGGCAGGTTGCTTGCGCCGAGCGCAGATCGGCGCCATACCATTTTAAATAAAAGCGTTTCCAACCGGTTCGAAAAAAAGAGTTAAAACCTAAGTCATCCAGTTGCTCAGAGGCACAAATTTGCGCGTGCTGCTCTAACGCCTCTGCTTCGGCACGGATAGTGTGCCAATGCGCCTCTAAAAGGGCCAATTGCGGGAATGCCGTCAGCGAAAGATAAGGGCGATTCGGTACCGCTGAGAATAAGTAAAATAAACAATTGATGGGCGCCAGCAAATTGGAGTGATCGGTAATGCGCCGCCGAAAACGTTGATGCCGAACCTGCCCCCGCACTTGCACATAGCAGGCACAAACCACAAATACTCCCAGTAGCGCCAATCCCATGAACTTCCCTTATCTGCATCTCATTGAATCTATGCGGTATAGGACAGTCTCAACCAAACAGCAACCCATCAGGCGGGAGCATCAACCTCGGAGAGTTCGCTAACAACCCACTGACGCTGTTGATTTTTCAATTCTTTACGAGCAAATGCTTGGCCTAGATCCACCTGTTGACGGTTGGCAATCGCGCACAAATAAATAAACACATCCGCCAGTTCATCCCCCACCTCTCCGACAGCGGAGCTGGGATCTAACGCAAGCCCTTGCACTCGTCTTATCGCTTTAAAAAGCTCACCCACCTCTTCGCCAAGCAACAAACATTTATCCACAACCGTTTGATCGGCAAATCCACGCTGCTGTTCCATTTGGGCGACATAATCTTGATAAGCAGCCAATGACGGCAATAACGAAAGATCGAGCATAATGCAATTCCGAGATTTTAAAATCAGCATCATGCCCGAACAATGACCAAGGGCAAAGCGCCGATATCACACCTGCTCTAGTGCTTGGGCAACATCCGCAATAATGTCATCAATATGTTCAATACCAACCGATAACCGCACCAGATCGGCACTGACGCCAGCTTGCGCTAACTCCTGTTCATTAAGTTGACGATGGGTTGTTGAGGCCGGATGGCACGCCAATGATTTTGCATCCCCAATATTTACCAGCCGTAACACCATTTGCAGCGCATCAATAAAGCGAGTACACGCCTCAATCCCCCCCCGAATCCCAAAACTTAATATGCCAGAAGCCTTACCTGAACAAAGCCGCTGACAGGGTTCAAAGTAAGGGCTTTGGGGTAAACCCGCATAATTAACCCAAGTCACTTTAGGGTGCTGCTGTAAATAGTGGGCAAGCTGCGTAGCATTGTGGCAGTGGCGCTCCATTCTTAACCCTAAGGTTTCCAAACCTTGTAAAATTTGAAAGGCGCTCATTGGGGACAACGCAGCGCCCATATTACGTAAAGGCACCACACGACAGCGGCCAATAAAAGCGGCGGCGCCAAAAGCCTCCGTATAGACCACACCATGATAAGAAGGATCAGGCTGAGTCATAATGGCAAAACGCGCTTGATTCGCCACCCAATCAAATTTACCTGAGTCCACAATTATGCCACCAATGGTGGTACCGTGACCGCCAATGTATTTAGTTAAAGAGTGCACCACAATGTCTGCCCCAAACTCAAAGGGACGGCATAAAAATGGGGTTGCCACCGTGTTATCGACAATTAAAGGAATGCCATGCGCGTGGGCAATATCTGCCAGTCGACGAATATCGACAACGTTACCGGCAGGATTGCCTATCGACTCACAAAAAATGGCCTTGGTCTGGGCATCAATGGCTTGTTCAAAGCCATCAAAATCTTCGGCTGACACCATCCGCACAGAAACCCCTTGCTTGGGCAACGTATGAGCAAAGAAATTATAGGTGCCGCCATACAATTGGCTGGTGCTGACGATGTTATCCCCAACTGCAGTGAGGCATTGAATTGCATAAGTGATCGCAGCCATCCCCGAAGCAACAGCGAGCGCCCCAATTCCCCCTTCCATCGCGGCAATCCGCTTTTCTAACACGTCGGTTGTAGGGTTCATGATTCGCGTATAAATGTTGCCAGGTACGGCTAAATTAAAAAGATCCGCACCATGCTGGGTATCATCGAAAGTAAAAGAGCTGGTTTGATAAATCGGTACCGCCGCTGCTCTGGTGGTTGCTTCCGACTGATAACCTTCGTGCAATGCCAAAGAGTCTAATTTCATCCGTGTTACTCGCTTTAAGGTATTTATAAAGATGCAATCGCCGCTCTTAGACGCGATCACGGCCAATAAACCACCCCAATTAATAACACAGAGCCTGCACCACGCCGAATCAAAAGTTCACCTCTTCTATCAATGAGTTAACAACCAAGTGTGCACACCAATACTGGCATCGATAACGCACTTTAAGCCACCCATAAAAAATCCCCTGAAACCCAATAAGCGTTCAGGGGATTGTTCAAACTTGCAGGTTCAGCTAAGAGCGGAAACCTTATTTTTCAAGCTTTAAGAAGTAATCAAAGATTTCTGGTACGTTGCCGTTGCCCATACCGGCATCCACACCGGCTTGCAGGTTTGCTGAAGTACCTTCGGCGATTTGTGAACGAGTGCCTAAGTCTTCAACCATTTGCAGGAAGTAGCCCAGATCTTTATTTGCGTTCGCAATTGAGAAGCCCAGATCGCTATTGTTATCGACAGCGTAGTTCTTACAGAACTGCATGAATGGCGAGTTAGATGGACCAGCAGACATGATATCGAACAGTTGCTGACGATCAACACCTGCGCGATCCGCGACTGCAAAAGCTTGAGACATCGCAGTTACGGTCGTCATACCCATGAAGTTGTTCACCAACTTAGTGGTATGGCCGGCACCCAACGCCCCCAAGTAGAATACGTTTTCACCTTGCTCTTCCAGTACTGGACGTACTTTGCCAAAGGTCGCTTCATCGCCAGCAGCCATGATGTTCAGCTTACCTTCTTTGGCGTGGGCAGGAGTACGGCCCAGAGGCGCATCAATCATGCCTGCACCTTTAGCAGCCAGATCAGCGCCAATTTTACGGGTAGAAGCAGGAATAGAAGTGCCGAAATCAATCAGAACAGAACCTTCTTTAATACCTGCTAAGATGCCGTTTTCACCGTAAACAACCGCTTCTACAACCGCAGAAGTGGTTAAGCACAGCATAACGATGTCACTGGCAGCAGCCAACTCTTTGGCAGAGCTAGCAACAGAAGCATTGCCACGAGCAAGTACAGCATCAACTGAATCTTTGTTCAAATCCATTACTACCAGTTCAAAACCTTTATTTTGCAGGTTTTCAACCATATTGCCGCCCATCAGGCCTAGGCCAATAAAGCCAATTACTGGTTTGGTCATATCTGACTCCTAAGAGGATTGTGTGTGAATAAATTCGCGCGAAAGAATAAACGCCCCTCACTTTTTAAGCAATTATTGCCGCGAGAAGCCTTTGATAAAAAACAATAAAAATTAACAAACAAGCCTGTTTCTCTGCTTAATATTTAGCAAGAGATAGTAATAAAAAGTATTTATTACTCATAAATCCATTAAATTCTAGGCAATAGAATACACAAAAATAAGTAATTTTGTGATACAACGTCAAATGTTTTTTGAAACATAATTTCAAATGTTTTTTTGTGATTGTTTGCGCATTTACTGTTTTGAAAATCCCCTGTGTTCACTCGATTTGAGTGATTCAAAATGAACAACAACTGGGCACACCTTCCGGCGCACCCAATCGTTTAAGCCTAATCGTTAACTCGCTTGCTTCATCAGCACCATATTGTCGTCACGCAATTGTTGCTCAAGCTGGCGGCTAACAAACTCAGGACTGCTGGTATGACGTGCCAATAAGCCATAAACCACCGGAATGATAAGCAAGGTAAAAAGTGTTGCCATGCTGATGCCGCTCATCACCACAACGCCGATAACAAAGCGTGTTTCTGCACCAGCGCCACTGGCCATAACCAGCGGGATGGCTCCAGCTGCGGTGGTGATCCCCGTCATTAAAATGGGACGCAGCCGCTCTTGTGCAGCCAGAACAATGGCCTCTTCAAAGTTTTTACCCTGATCACGCAGCTGGTTAGCAAATTCAACAATTAAGATCCCATTTTTAGAGGCAAGACCAATCAACATGATGATGCCAATCTGAGAATAAATATTGAGACTTTGATCGGTAAAATAGAGCCCAAGTAAAGCGCCAAAGGTGGCTAAAGGCACCGTTAGCATAATCACCAACGGGTGTACGTAACTTTCAAATTGTGCTGCTAACACCAAAAACACCACGACCAAGGCCAAGCCAAATACAAAAATAATGCCCGAGCCAGACTCTTGGTAATCTCGCGATGGCCCTTTATAAGAGACCACCACCTCTTCTGGTAGCTTGTCATCCACCACTTGGTTTAAATAAGCCAGTGCTTCACCCAATGTATAGCCATTTGCTAAGTTCGCCGAGATGGTAATGGCTCGTAACCGGTTGTAACGATTCAAACGTGGCGCACTGGCGTACTCCGACACGGTAACCAAGTTAGCCAGTGGAATTAAGGCGCCACTGCGCTCGGAACGTACATACAAGCCTTGCAGATCGGAGGCATTATTTTGACGGTCTCGCTCCCCTTCAATGATAACACTGTACTCTTCACCTCGATCAACAAAGGTTGTGACATTGCGAGACCCTAACATCGTTTCTAACGTTGAGCCTACATTACGGATAGAGACGCCAAGATCGGCTGCGCGATCGCGATCAATCTCAACTTGGAATTGGGGTTTGGTTTCTTTGTAATCGTGGTCTAGTCCAGAGAGCCCAGGGTTTGTGCGTGCTTCTGCCAGTAAAATATCACGCCACTGCGCCAGCTCCTCATAGGTACCACCACCAATAACAAACTGCACCGGTTTACCCACCCCTCGGCCAAAGGCTTGACGCATAATAGGGAACGCTCGAACGCCGGCAAGATCACTTAATCGAGTACGCACATCAGCCATGATCTCTTGCGTTGAACGCCGCTCTGTCCAGTGCTCTAAATTGATGATGGCTCGGCCACCTGAAAAGTCCGCCGTATTACCAAAGCTGCTCGGGGCACGCACAAGTAACCGTTTAATTTCTCCCTCATCAACCAATGGCATTAAGCGATGCTCAACCTCATTCATGTACTCAGACATTTGCGCAAAAGTGGCGCCTTCAGGGCCGTTCACTCGTACAAACATGGAGCCTCGGTCCTCTTGAGGCGAGAACTCTTCCGGCAAATGGTTAAACAGCCATACCGAACCCAATAAAGCAGAAACAATGATAACGAACACCAATACTGGTTGGCCTAACCACTGTAACAACACCTGTCGGTAGCGTTCTTTTAACCACACTAAGCCCGCATCAATTTTGCGGCTTAACCAAGGTTTACGGTCACTTGCTTTTAAAAAATTCGCCCCCATCATCGGGCTCAGCGTTAAAGCCGTTAATGAGGAGAGGATCACTGCCGCACTAATGGCAATGGTAAATTCTCTGAATAATTTGCCCAGATCCCCATCTAAAAAGCCAATGGGTAAAAACACCGCAATAAGTACTACAGTCGTTGCCACAATCGCAAACCCGACCTGTCGCGCGCCAAGAAAAGCGGCCTTTAGTGGTGGATCGCCCAGTTCAATACGACGATGAATGTTTTCCAGCATGACGATGGCATCATCAACCACCAAACCAATGGCTAAAATCATCGCCAATAGTGTTAATAAGTTAATGGAATACCCTAAAGCATAAAGCACAATAAAAGTGCCAAGCAGCGAAACCGGAACCGTTAATGCAGGGATCAACATCGCTCGTACACTACCGAGGAACAGGAAAATCACTAAGATGACTAACCCAATAGCAATAAACAAAGTGTTGTAGACTTCATCAACGGACGCTTGAATAAAAACCGAAGAATCATAGGAATGGGCAATGTTCATCCCTTCAGGTAAGGTTTCGTTCAGCTGCGCCACTAAGGCATTCACTTCCCGCGCAACCGCCAGCGTATTCGCCGTAGATTGGCGGTTAATGCCAAGACCAATCATATCTTTTTGGTTGCCACGGAAAAATATGCGCTCTTCTTGGGCGCCCAATTCCACTTTGGCAACGTCAGCCAAACGCACTAAATAGCCATCTTCCCCACTACCAATAACCAATTTGGCAAAATCATCTGGCTCACGATAACTGCGTTTCACGCGCACTGAAAATAAGCGTGTTTGAGATTCTAAATACCCAGCTGGTAACTCAATATTTTCAGCGCGTAACGCATTTTCAATATCACCAACCGTCAACCCACGTGCCGCCAGTTTTTGTCGATCAACCCAAATTCGAATGGCGTATTCTTTCGCACCGCCTAAACGGACATTGGCTACCCCATCAATAACCGAAAAGCGATCTTGCAGATAACGCTTAGCAAAGTCGGTTAGCTCAATGGTATTCATGCGGTCCGATTCCAAATTCAACCACATAATAACTTCAGAACTGCTTGATGCTTTATTCACCTCTGGCGGATCAGCTTCTTCCGGTAAATTGTCTAACACTCGAGCCACCCTATCGCGCACATCATTGGCGGCATCATCAATATCACGGTTTAAGTCAAACTCTAAAGTCACGGCTGAACGGCCATCACGGCTGGATGACGAGATAGTTCGAATGCCTTCAATGCCTGACACTCGGTCTTCAATAATGCGCGTGATACGGCTTTCTACTACCGCTGCCGAAGCACCGCCATAATTGGTATCAATTTCCACTACCGGTGCATCAATGCTTGGGTATTCCCGCAAAGGCAGCTCATTAAACGCCACCAGCCCAAAAGCAATAATCAATAAACTCAGTACCGATGCAAAGACCGGACGGCGAACAGCAAGATCCGATAAAATCATTGCACCACCTCCTGATAACTAAAGCGCTCTTTCTCGCTGGTTGTCACCGCTTGCCCTGGCCGTACTCGCTGAGCACCACGAGTAATCACTTGTTCATTAGCCAATAGTCCACTAGCCACTTCTACCCAGCCTTGCTGGCGGCCACCCACTTCAATCTGCTTTTCCACTACGGTGCCCTGTTCAACCACAAACACATATTGTCGATCTTGGCGGGGAATTAACGCTTCTTCTGGGATCACCAAGCTGGGGCGCTCCGTCATCACCAATTGCAACGTCATCAACATGCCTGGGCGCAAGCTCAGATCGGGGTTGGCCAATTCCGCTCGAACAACAACCGAACGCGTGGTTGGATCAACTCGGCTATCAATGGTGGTAACTTGGCCATTAAAAGAGCGCTCAAAAGCGGCAGCTTGAGCCGTTACCATGGTTCCAGGCCGTAACTGATTGAGGTAACGTTCCGGAATGGGAAAGTCCAATTTCACCACGCTTAAATCATCTAAGCTGGTAATAGGCGCACCGGGTGAAAGCAGCGCACCGGGGCTAATTTGGCGAAACCCCAAGACCCCACTAAACGGCGAATGAATAAAACGCGCGGCTAACTCGGCCTCGCTTTGAGCAACACCGGCGGCAGCAACATCAATGGCCGTACGAATTTTATCCAGCTCATTGCTGGCGATGGTTTGGGTTTTTACTAACCCCTCAATGCGCCGATACTCTCGCTGCTGCTCGATTAAATTAGCTTTCGCAGCGGCCAATTTGGCCTCTTGTTCAGCGTGATGCAAAGTAACCAATAATTGCCCAGCAGTAACAACCTCACCATCATCAAAATGAATGTCAGTTACTTTTTCTGTCAACTTAGCAGACAACTGCACTGATTCATTCGCCTTCACCGTCCCTAAGGCTTCCACACGATTTTGCCATTGCGTTTGCGTTGCAGGGCTAACAACAACACTGATGTCATTGCTGGCGCGTCGGCTCTTACTGACTGTTTGCTTATTATGCTGTTTGAGATAAATCGCCCCACCCACTGCAATGGCGGCAATCAGAGCTATGATCGCTGTTTTGTTCATTGTGACCTTCCTTGTGTCGTAACGTATCCATTTTACTGTTACGCACGTGTTAAACAATCGGTTGACATAAAGGTTTACAAGCTCACTTTTTCTCGATCATAAATCGAACTCGCTCGCCCGCCCAACCACGAGCGCATGCAACAGCAAAAAAACAAAAAACCACTGTAAAAACAGTGGTTTTAGTTATGAATTATGGTTCAGATGGCCGTTATAATTGGCTTAACTCTTTTTGAACCAATTCGCGGAAACTGTTACTTATTTCCGTAACCTGACTTGCCGGCAACGGTACCGCGTTATTATCCATAAAGGTAATTGAGGAGCCATTACCCAAAGGCTGAACTCGAACTTGGTAAGCGCCTTCCGCTAATGGCAGCGCGTCGCTTTTTCCCCACAAATTTTGCCAAAAACCGCTCTCTGGTTGGTAAACCACAAACAAGGTACCCAGTTGGCGATCCATATCACGCACGTCAAACCCCATGGCGGGCAGCAGTTTTTCCATCCGCATCCACACTTGATCAAACGAAGCGGAGGTTACAAAGGCTGGATTATCTTGAGCATCAAAACCCAGCTCACTACGGAAACCTTCGCTGTTACGCAGCTCTTGCAGTGCAGCACGCTTATTGCGTTCAAAATTCAAATAGCTGATCGCCCCATTAAGCATATCGATGGCATAACGGCGCTTATCCGCATCGGTGAGCACCAAATTTTCATTGGTACCATTTAAATGCTCTTGGTGATCAATCACCTGAATGGTAACCGCTGCAGTACGTTGATGAGGCTGAACTTGGGTATCAAATTGGTAGCGTTGCCGTACGGTGTATATTTGATCTTTCCACCAAGAGCTATCAATGACTTCACTATATTCCAGCCAATTCGTTACGATCTGGCCATTCGCGTTGGTCAATACCGCAATGTCTCGCTCAGCAAGGTAGCCTAAAATCGCCTGATTAATATCATTGGCCAAATCACGGTCGTCGTTAGACTCAATCAACACCGTAATGTTGTCTGCGCCTTCCTGCACGCGAGAACCTTCAGCGAGCGCTAATATTTGTAACGGTGGCCGAATGTCTAATCGTTGCCCCACCAGTGTGGCATCCACGCTTGCCGCTGGCTCAGGAATACGAAACTCCGTGTTATATGCGGGTTGCTGCAGTTGGCTTGGGATCACCAATCCTTGATTGGCGCTGGCCTGTTGGTAGCTAAAATCACCGCTCGCCTGCCGACGCTCTAACGGCGTACTGCAACCGACTAAAGCGAAAATCGCCAGTGCAACGCATGTGTTTCTCATCCTATTTCCTTAATCCTTAAACGGACGCATCCAGCGCCAATAATACGGTTTTTCGGGTTGCTTCGGTTGCCGTTGTTAATGGTAAGCGATGATGGGTCGCACTGGTTTGAGCAATGGCCTCCATCGCCCACTTTACGGGAATTGGATTCGCTTCAACAAACAACGCGTGATACAACGGCGCAAGCGCTCTATCAATCGCGCGAGCGGTGGCAATATCTCCGGCTAAAGCGGCATCGCACAATTTTTTAAACTGAGCTGGACGAACATTATTGGCAACAGAAATAACACCATCGCCACCACTCAGCATAAAGGCCATAGCCGAAGCGTCATCGCCAGACAACAACATAAAGTCATCGCCGCAACCGGCACGCAAAGGCGTTACTCGCCCAAGATCACCAGTCGCATCCTTAATTCCTATGATGTTTTTTATTTTACTTAGTTCAATCACCGTTTCATTATGCAGATCGCAACCGGTTCGGCCAGGTACGTTATACAAAATTTGTGGTGTATCAGTTACGGCAGCAATCGCTTGATAATGCGCCAGCAACCCCGCTTGGCCAGGTTTATTGTAATAAGGGGTGACACTCAGCATGGCGGCTACGCCGATGGCATCTAATGCCTGCGTCATCGCAATGGCTGCGGCCGTATTATTATGGCCACTACCCGCGATGACTGGCACCCGACCATCCACTTGCTGGACAATGGCTTGCACCAGTTGTAACTGCTCATCGGTAGATAACGTGGCCGATTCTGCGGTCGTACCGTTGGCCACAATGCCATCGGTGCCATTGTTGATATGAAATTCGACTAACTGCGACAGGCTAGCATAATCCACCGAACCATCAGCGTGCATCGGTGTAATCAAAGCCACATAACTTCCGCGAAACATGTTTATTTTCCCCTATGAATAACCCCGCAATACTACTGAGCGATTCCATCCAACACAAGGCAACAAACAGGAAGTTACGATCAGCGTAATCAACTAATTAATTATCCAGCAATGGCCACATCCACTTTTATTAATGTGCCCGAAATCAAGCGCCCATGGTCGCCATTCCATCTTATGGTATGATCAACAACATACCCGATAAGAGGGTGCCTGCGGCTTCATTGGGATACAACACTCACGCAACAAATGCAGAGAGCCCACAGCATAAACCGCCCCAGTAAAAGAAGGACCACGCCATGAGCCAATATTTAGCGATCACCGCAATGGGCACAGACCGGCCAGGACTGGTGTATGCGTTGGCTCAACTGATTGGTCAATGCGAATGCGATATTATCGACAGCCGCGTCGCCATTTTTGGTAATGAATTTACCATCATAATGCTCGTGAGTGGCGCATACAGCGACATCGCTCGATTGGAAAGTGAATTTCCCTTAAAAGCGGCACAATTAGAGTTAATGACCATCTGCAAACGCACCTCAGAACATTTGCAGCAATCATTTTCGAGCCATTTAATTGCGACATTTGAAGGCCAAGATAAACGCGGCACAATGCAACATTTAACCCAGTTTATGGTGGATCATGGCCTGAATATTCGCGGCTTCTCATCCCATGTGGATAAAGCACAAAATCGGGGCTGCATTCAACGCATTGAACTTCGGGTTACCATGGGTGCAGACATCAACTTAGATGAATTACAGCAGAGCCTAACCACCTATGCTCAGCAATTTGGGTTACACAGCCATATTGTCTGGATGAGCCAAAATCATAAGGATAACGCATGACACCATTAACCACCGGTGCCAAAGCACCTGAATTTGCATTGCAAAATCAAAATGATGAAACCATTCGCCTCAGTGATTTTCGTGGCCAGCGAGTGCTGGTGTACTTCTATCCCAAAGCCATGACACCCGGTTGTACAGTGCAGGCTCAGCAATTACGCGATCACCAGCAAGCATTGGCTGATAAAAACGTTGCTGTACTTGGGATCAGCCCCGACTCAGTGGCGCGCTTGGCGAAATTTGCCCAACGAGACCAACTTAACTTCCATCTACTTAGTGACGAAGACCACGTCATTGCCGATGCCTTTGGTGTCTGGGGCTTAAAAAAGTTTATGGGCAAAGAATACGACGGCATTCATCGTTTAAGCTTTTTAATTGATGCTAACGGCAATGTTGAGCATTTTATCAACAAGTTTAAAACCAAAGATCACCACCAAGTGGTACTGGATCTATTAATTTAATCGCTCTTTCCACGGCAGCTTTACGCTGCCATTTTTATATCACCCGCCCAGCAACAAATTGGCCTCTTTTCTTTATCTATTTCATTATAGGAACTGGGTAGGATAATCCTCCCATTTTTAACCGCAGTTAAAGTAGAGATTAGACCGCCATCAGTGATGGCTTGACATTTTATCGAGAAAATACGGCAGAAGCGTTGCATAATGAAAACGTCATTCACCGAGGGCGTCCATTGCGATGGATTTACATCAATGGTGAATTAATGCGTATTCCTGCAGACGCCCTGACTATAGGGCAATTTCAATTAATCCAGTTGAAATTGGTTTTACTTGCAAAATCTAAAACCAATGCTGAATACATAACCCTAAATTCAGATAATAAGTGCGACACTCATGGAAAGGCGTAGAAGAGGAGGCCAACTGCTGAAAGTAGTACGCTCTTCTCGCCAAAGAAACAAGCAGTACTACCATGAGTTATCAGCAGT
>JAWXTX010000018.1:0-36308 GCA_044433165.1 Ferrimonas sp.
ATTTAATGAGATCTACACTGGCCTGCAACAAGGGGTGATTGATGCGGCAGAAAATAACATTCCAAGCTTAGTGGAAATGCGCCATTCCGAAGTCGCTAAGTACTACTCGGTTGATCAACATACCATGGCACCAGATGTCATCATTATTTCCGAGGCCACTTGGAGCAAGTTGGATGACAGCCACCGAGCCTTGCTTAAAGAAGCGGCGCTGGAGTCCTTAGAAGAACAGATTAAAATTTGGGATGCCAGCGAGAACATGAACACCAGTAAAGCCAAAGAGCTGGGCGTGACCTTCGTTGAAGTTGACAAAGAAAGCTTTAAAAACAAAGTAAAACCGATGATTGATGCCGCCGCCGCGGATCAAGTATTGGGGTATTACGTGAAAGGCATCCAACAGCTCTAACCTTCCAAAGGCAGTGCTTAATATTTCAATTGAGCACTGCATTATAAGGGCTCCCATGAAAAAAAATATTTTAAACAAATGTCGAATCATTTTAGACAATTCGATTTTAACCGCATGTAGTACCTTACTTATTGCTTTAGTAGTACTGGTTACTTGGCAAGTATTTAGCCGCTATGTTTTAAACGATCCAAGCTCTTTCACCGATGAACTCTCAAGATATTTTATGATCTGGCTTGGTTTCTTAGGGGCATGTTATTTATTTGGCAAACGCGCGCATCTTGCCATCACTCTCATGTTAGATACACTTGATGGTTATAAAAAAAATATTTTATTAGTGGTAATTAACTTAACGACGCTCACCTTTGTTAATTTAGCCATGCTGCGCGGGGGGTGGTTATTAGTAAATAAAACCTTGCATCAATTTTCGCCCGCTCTGCAGATCCCCATGGGGTATATCTACTTTATTCTACCGCTATCTGCAGTACTGATTACGGTATATATCTTCTTGAATTTTCTTGATGCATTAACCAAGGATGAGCTGTAATGGACGTATCAACCGGATTTTATCTACTGCTGCTGTTTCTGATCTTTATCAGCTTTAGTATACCCATTGCCATCGCTATCGCCCTCTCTTCGCTGGTGATCATGATCAGCATTCTGCCTTTTGATGTGGCGTTAATGACGGCTGGCCAAAAGTTAGTAACCGGCGTGGACAGTTTCAGTTTACTGGCGATCCCATTTTTTATTCTGGCAGGCAACATCATGAATAAAGGTGGGATTGCCACTCGCCTAATCAATTTTGCGCGGCTCTTAGTCGGTAACCTAGCCGGAGGATTGGCGCACGTAAACGTGCTCTCCAATATGATGTTTGGTGCCGTATCCGGATCGGCGGTGGCTTCTGCGGCGGCGGTTGGCAAAACGTTGGCCCCAGAATATGAAAAAGAGGGCTATGATAAATCCTTTGCAACGGCCGTAAACATTGCCTCTTGCCCAGCAGGGCTGTTGATCCCACCGAGCAACTCCTTAATTGTGTTTTCCGTGGTCAGCGGTGGTACCTCGGTCGCCGCCCTTTTTATCGCCGGTTATTTACCGGGGATCTTAATGGGGTTGACCTGTATGGCGGTGGCGTATTTTATTGCCAAACGCCAAGGCTATGGCTCCGGCTTAAAAGCCCAATTATCCTTACGCCAAAAAATGCGTATTGCTTGGGAAGCGCTGCCAAGTCTTGGGCTTATTTTTGTGGTGATTGGTGGCATCATTGGCGGTGTCTTTACGGCAACCGAGGGAGCCTGTATCGCGGTGCTCTACGCGCTGATCTTGTCGTTTTGCTATCGCTCTTTATCCCTTACCCACCTCAAAAGCATTTTGGTTGAGTCCACCGAGATCATCGCCATCATGCTGTTTTTAATTGGGGCATCAACCATCATGTCGTGGGCAATGGCGTTTACCGGTTTGCCCGACTTAATCAGTGAGTGGATGCTTGGGATCTCAGACAACAAAATTGTTATTTTCATTTTAATGAATCTCATTTTGTTGCTGGTTGGGATGTTTATGGATTTAACGCCCGCGCTGCTGATCTTCACTCCCATTTTTATGCCCATCGCCAATCAACTGGGGATGGATCCCATTCACTTTGCCATGATGATTATCTTTAATCTGTGCATTGGCATCGCGACCCCTCCGGTTGGCACCGCGCTTTTTGTTGGTTGCAGCGTCAGCGGTGAAAAGATTGAAAACGTTATCCGCTCAATCATTCCATTTTGTTTGGTGCTCATTTTAATGTTGCTGGTTATCACCTTTGTTCCCGCCATTAGCCTGTTCTTACCGAAGTTCTTCGGGTTAATCCAATAACGGCGGTGCCTTAAACAAAAAAAACCGCCTCATTTGAGGCGGTAAAGGATAAGGCAATCCAATAATGAAAGGTGATGATGAATTCCTTTATTGAGACTGGTGCTTTATCGATAAGTTCCCTGTTTTTTTCATTTTTTATCTTATTCGCAAGTTAAATTTTTAAGATTATGATTTTGAAAGGAAAAATTTATATGCGGGACTGTGTGTTACCTCGCTCCAGTCTCCATCTAACTCGCTTAAACAATGCTCTAAATGGCTGGCCGCCAAATCCAGCTCGGCTCCTTCTGAAGGTTGCTGCTCAATCCCCAGTAAAACCCGCCCTGCCGCAGCACCGTGATTCCGATAATGAAATAACGAAATATTCCAACGAGCACCTAACTGCTGTAAAAACTGCTCTAACGCACCGGGGTGCTCAGGGAAATGAACACTAAACAGACGCTCTTGCAACGGCTCTGGCGGTAAGCCTCCCACCATATAACGCACATGCAATTTAGCGGTTTCATCCGCCGAAAGATCGCAATGGGCATAACCCGCTTGGGTCAGCTCCACGCTTAATTGCGCCAATTCAGCCGCAGCAATTTTCAGCCCCACAAACACATTGGCCTGCTCACGACTGCTTAAGCGGTAATTAAATTCCGTGATCGCCCGTCGTCCCAACAATTGGCAAAATTGCAAAAAAGCCCCCGGCCGTTCCGGAATGGTGACCGCCAAAACCGCCTCTTGCCCCTCGCCTAGCTCACAACGTTCAGAGATATAGCGCAAACTGTGAAAATTAATGTTCGCGCCCGACAAAATGGCGGCCCACTGCTGTTGCGCCAAAGACTGCGGCTCTGCATGCTGCATGGCATAACGTTTCATCCCTGCCACACTCAGTGCCCCAGAGGGCTCCGCAATGGCTCGGGTGTCTTGATAAATATCTTGAATGGCAGCGCAGATCTCATCGCTTGTGACCGTCACAATCTCATCCACACACAACTGGGCAATGGCAAACGGCGCCTGACCAATGCGCTTAACCGCCACGCCATCGGCAAAGCGTCCCACCCGTTCAAGATCAACCGGCTTGCCTGCCGCCATCGCGGCCGCCAAACACGCCGCGTCTTCCGGCTCCACACCAATCACTTTAATGTGGGGCGCCAAGGCTTTAATGCAAGCAGCCACACCGGCAATCAAACCACCGCCCCCAACAGGGATGAACACGGCGTCCAATTGCCGTTGTTGTTGCAGCAGCTCCAAGCCAATGGTGCCTTGACCGGCAATCACCAGTTCATCATCAAATGGCGGCACCATCGTTAAGTTGTCTTGTTCAGCTAAGGCAAAAGCACGCTGATAGGCCGCATCAAAGCTGTCTCCCCAAAGCACCACTTCCGCCCCATTATCTCGCACCGCTTGGATTTTAATTTCCGGGGTCGTGGTGGGCATGACAATCACCGCCCGTACTTGCGCTTGCTTCGCCGCAAGCGCGAGCCCTTGGGCATGATTACCCGCGGAAGCAGCAACCACACCGGCTCGACGTTGTTGAGCACTTAAACCGTGCAATTTGGTGTAAGCGCCTCGCAGTTTAAAGGAATGTACCGGTTGCTGATCTTCGCGTTTTAACCAGAGCGTTGGCCCCAGTTTTTGCGCCAGTTTCGGTAACGGATCAAGGCTGGTGCGTTTGGCCACATCATAAACCGGCGCCAATAAAATTTGCCGTAATGTGGTTTGAATTAACTCGTCCTGCAGAGCGGATGCGAGCGGTTGCGAAACCGCGGTTGCAGATGCACTCACTTTAATAACTCCTGATTGCGTACCGCACCTTGGTCAGCACTGGTGGCTAACAGCGCATACGCTTTTAAAGCGGCCGACACTTGCCGTTCACGCTGAGGCAGATAACGACAAGCCTGCGCACGGCGAGCTAATTCCGTCTCATCCAGACAATGGGCAATAACGCGGTTAGGAATGTCGATAACAATCTGATCGCCATCTTCAATTAACGCCAATGGCCCACCACTGGCGGCCTCTGGTGATACGTGGCCGATGGATAACCCCGAGGTACCGCCCGAAAAGCGACCATCGGTGATCAACGCACATTGCTTACCTAACCCCATCGATTTTAAGTAGCTGGTGGGATACAGCATCTCTTGCATACCGGGGCCCCCTTTTGGTCCTTCGTAGCGAATGATCACCACGTCTCCGGCTTGGATTTGCTTGGCCAAGATGGCGGCAACGGCATCGTCTTGGCTGTCAAAAACGCGAGCCGGCCCAGTAAATTGTAAACACTCCGCGTCCACACCGGCGGTTTTCACAACACACCCTTTAGGGGCTAAGTTGCCCGAGAGTACCGCTAAGCCGCCATCTTGGCTGTAGGCATGCTCAATACTGCGAATGCAGCCAGTTTGGCGATCTTGATCTAAGCTGTCCCAGCGGCACTGCTGGCTAAACGCTTGCGTGGTGCGAATGCCGGCTGGGCCCGCTCGGAAAAAATCATGAATGGCGGGGTTTTGATCAACATCAAAACGGCTTAACACATCCGCCAACGAGGTGCCTGCTACGTGGGCTACGTCGGTATGCACCAAGCCACCTTTTGCCAGTTGTCCTAACAACGCCATAACCCCCCCAGCACGATGGACATCTTCCATATGGTATTTCGGCGTCGCCGGTGCCACCTTACACAAATTGGGCACCTCGCGGGACAGAGCGTCGATGTCCGCCATCGTAAAGTCCACTTGTGCTTCTTGCGCGGCTGCCAGCAGGTGCAAAATGGTGTTGGTGGAGCCCCCCATGGCAATGTCGAGCGTCATGGCGTTTTGGAACGCTTCACGGGTGGCAATGCCGCGCGGTAATGCGCGTGAGTCTTCCTCTTGATACCAGCGCTGACACAGCGCGACAATGCGCCGACCTGCATCCAAAAACAGCTGTTTTCGATCGGCATGCGTTGCCAGCATGGAGCCATTACCCGGCAGCGATAATCCCAGCGCTTCGGTCAAACAATTCATGGAGTTTGCGGTAAACATACCCGAACAACTGCCACAAGTTGGGCAGGCGCTGCGTTCAACTTGAGCGGCTTGCTCATCTGAAACGGTGGGATCAGCCGCCTGCACCATGGCATCCACCAAATCCAACTTGATGAGCTGATCAGACAATTTGGTTTTGCCCGCTTCCATCGGCCCACCCGAAACAAAAATAACCGGAATGTTGAGCCGTAATGAAGCCATCAACATGCCGGGGGTGATTTTGTCGCAGTTGGAGATACACACCAGCGCATCAGCGCAATGCGCATTCACCATATACTCAACGCTATCGGCAATTAATTCACGGCTTGGCAGTGAATACAGCATGCCGCCATGCCCCATGGCGATGCCATCATCCACGGCAATGGTATTAAACTCTTTGGCAACACCACCGGCTTGTTCAATCGCCCCTGCCACCAAGTCGCCCATGTCTTTTAGGTGCACATGGCCTGGCACAAATTGGGTATAGGAGTTAGCAATGGCAATAATCGGCTTGCCAAAATCCTCATCGGTCATTCCAGTGGCACGCCACAAAGCACGGGCACCAGCCATATTGCGGCCAGAGGTGGAGGTTGCAGAACGATACTGAGGCATGTGACAAAATCCTATCGAGCAATCAATAAACAAAAAAATACGGTGATAACGCCACCGCGGCCAAACACAAAGTAAAAACAAAAACGGCGAGCGCGAACTCATCACCGCCCGCCTCGCCGAAAACGCTCGCTAACAGCGCACGAGCATGACGCTTGCCTTTAGGCAACGAAATCCAACCAGCCCCACTTATCTTCCGTGGTGCCATCAAACAACCCAAAGAAGGCTTGTTGTAGCTCGGCGGTAATCGGGCCACGACGGCCGTTGCCTAAAGAAATGCCATCGACACTGCGAACCGGTACGATCTCAGCCGCGGTGCCGGTCATAAAGAGTTCGTCGGCGAGGTACAAGGCTTCGCGAGCAATGGCCTCTTCACGCACTTCATACCCTTTATCACGCGCCAAGGTCATGATGGTATCGCGGGTGATCCCAGGCAAAATAGCGGCCGTTGTTGGTGGGGTATAAAGGATCCCCTTTTTCACCACGAATAAGTTCTCACCAGCCCCTTCACTGATCTGACCGTTAATGTCTAACGCAATCCCTTCGGCGTACCCATGACGCTTAGCTTCACCAGAAATAAGCTGTGAAGACAAATAGTTACCGCCTGCTTTAGCGCCGGTAGGAATGGTATTAGCAGCCAAACGGTTCCAACTGGAAACGCACACATCCACCCCTTGTTCGAGGCTGTCTTCCCCTAAATAGGCATTCCATGGGAAGGCGGCGATCATCACCTCAGGAACGCTGCCTTTGGGCACATTTAAGCCCAGCCCCACATTGCCATAGAAAGCCAATGGGCGGATGTAACCGCTATCTAATTGATTTAAACGAATGGCATCACGGCAAGCTTGTAAGATTTCCGCTTGTTCGTATGGCAACGCCATGCGGTAGATTTTGGCTGAATCGTACAGTCGCTGAATGTGCTCTTGAAGGCGGAAAATGGCCGCCCCCGATGGCGTACTGTAAGCACGAATGCCCTCAAAGACCGAGGAACCATAATGTAATGCATGGCTCATCACATGCACTTTGGCATCCGCAAAAGGCATAAACTCACCGTTAAACCAAATTTTTTCAGCCTGACTCATTACTACTCTCCTGTTACTGCTCTTGGCTTAACTTAACCATTTGCGACTTGCACAGGCTTGGCGCTTAACGCCAAGCGACAGCTGTGTACGTCAATTAATTTATCTAACTGGCGGGTTAGTTGATCAATGGGGCGATCACTGTAAACCGTTACGGCCATATGGCTGCCATCATGACCGGCCTGCATCTGCATGGTCGCAACCGTAAAACCACGATGACGAGTCACGCGCAGCACTCGTTCCATCACGTCGCTGGTGGCGTTCATTTCGAGGTAAATCGTGTGCTGGTTCATACCCGTTTCTCCATCATCTGATCGTTCGAAGCCCCTGGTGGCACTAAAGGCCACACATTTTCACTGGCGCTGATTGACACATGTAATAAAAAGGACGTTGGACTGGCTAATAATTGCTGCAATGCGCTTTCCACTTGTTGCGGCTGATCAATGTGACAACCGGCAATGCCAAATGCCGCTGCTAAAGCAACAAAATCTGGATTATCAGAGAGATCTGTTTCACTGTAACGCTCTTCAAAAAACAGCTCTTGCCACTGTTTTACCATGCCCAAACGCTGGTTATCTAAGATGATGATCTTCACTGGTACTTGAGAGCGCTTAATGCTGCCAAGTTCCTGCACATTCATCATAAATGAGCCGTCCCCACTCACTAAAACCACGGGATCATTAGGCCGTGCAAATGCAGCACCAATCGCTACTGGCAAGCCAAATCCCATGGTGCCAAGCCCTGCCGAAGACAAATGATTCAGCGGCGACTCAAACCACATATGTTGGGCCACCCACATTTGATGCTGACCCACATCGCAAGCCACCACCCCAGTGGAAGGCAGCAATTCGGCCAAACGTTTTAACAGTGCGGGGGCGTAGATGTGTTCGCCGGGATAATCGTATTGTGGCTTCGCTGCCACAGCGGCGTGCTGACATTGCGCTTGCCAGTCTTGGATCACTAACGGCTGGGTTGGGATCATGGCCGGCAATAACGCTTTCAAACAGCCCTGACAAGAGAGCAACGCCTCACGACGCTTGCCTATTTCAGCCGCATCAATGTCCAAGTGGATCACTTTGGCGTGTGGGGCAAAAGCGTCTAATTTGCCGGTAACACGGTCATCAAAACGCGCCCCCACCACGATCAACAAATCGCATTGTTGCACAGCCATATTGGCGGCCTGATTGCCATGCATCCCCAACATCCCTAAATAATTAGATTGGCTGGGGGATACCGAGCCAATGCCTTTTAAGGTCACGACCGATGGGATCCCAGTAGCATCAATAAACTGCCGCAACTGTGGAATGGCCTTAGCCATGCCAACGCCACCACCGACATACAGCAATGGCTTGTGGGCTTGTTGTAATAATTGGTGCGCTAAATGAACATCAAAAGTGTCATTAGCCACTCCCGTTGGCAACGTCGTATCCGGTTGGTACGTGACTAACGCCTGTTGCACATCTTTCGGAATATCAACCAAAACTGGGCCGGGTCGCCCCTCTTGCGCAATGCGAAAGGCACGATGAATGGTGGCACACAGATCTTCTGGTCGTTCGACTAAGAAACTGTGCTTGGTACATGCCAAGCTCAATCCTAATAAATCAATTTCTTGAAAAGCATCGGTACCAATTGCAGCACTGGGCACTTGGCCCGTAATGGCCACAATCGGTACCGAATCCATCATCGCATCCGCTAATGCGGTGATCAGATTTGTTGCACCAGGACCAGAGGTTGCAATACAAACACCAACCTGACCAGACGCACGCGCATAGCCAATAGCAGCAAACCCTGCGCCTTGTTCGTGGCGGCAAAGCAAGTGCTTTACTGGTGTATCTAATAGGGCATCGTAAACGGGCATAATTGCCCCGCCTGGATAACCAAATACTTGGCTAACGCCCTGTTCAATTAATGCACTAACAACTGCATTGGCACCGGTGCTCATACGCTTACTCTCCTCGTTGCAACCAAGGCATGCTGGCACGTAACTCAGCGCCTACGGCTTCCACTGGGTGCGTACAATCGGCCTTTTGCAAACGACGGTAGTTCTGACAACCACTTTGGTATTCTGCGATCCACTCACGCGCAAACTCACCAGATTGAATTTCAGCTAAAACTTTTTTCATTTCGGCTTTAGCACTGTCATCTACCACTCGTGGACCACGAGTTACCGCACCATAGGCCGCCGTATCAGAAACGAATTGGTGCATTTTAGAAACGCCGCCTTCGTACAATAAGTCAACGATCAATTTGAGCTCATGCACACACTCAAAATACGCTAACTCAGGCTGATAACCCGCTTCGGTTAAGGTCTCCCACCCTTTTTGCAACAAAGAGATCGCGCCACCACACAACACCGCCTGCTCACCAAACAGATCCGTTTCAGTTTCTTCGCGGAAATTGGTCATCAGTACACCGCCACGAGTGCCACCAATGGCATCGGCATAGGCCAACGCTTTGGCTTCTGCATTACCGCTGGCATCTTGATGGATGGCCATTAAACATGGAACGCCAGCCCCTTTTTCGTATTCCGTACGAACCAAATAACCTGGGCCTTTTGGGGCTACCATGGCAACGTCAATGTTGGTGGCAGGCTTCACTAAGTCGTACAAGATGTTAAAGCCGTGGCTGAACATCAGCATCGCGTTTGGCTTAATGTTTGGCGCGACAAACTCGTTGAAGATTTCGCCTTGCACGGTATCTGGCACCAACATCATCACGATGTCCGCGTCTTTAACCGCATCCGCAAAACCCACGGGCTGCCAGCCTTCGCTTTCAGCTTGTGCCCAACTTGCGCCACCAGGACGTAAACCAATCACTACATTGATACCGCTGTCACGCAGATTTAATGACTGGCCACGACCTTGGCTGCCATACCCTAATACGGCGACCGTTTTCCCTTCTAACTCACTTGGGTTGGCATCTTGCTGGTGGTACATCTTAGTCATTGTGCTGCTCTCCATGATTTACGAACTTTTAAAAAAATCCCCCGCGTCTTTCGAGGCGGGGGATTGTGCGATTTGGATTGAAGATGAATCTGCTAGCTATTGCCATTCCAAACGCGCGCCCCGCCGGTGACGGTAATCACCACGGTAATTAGTACTAGGACTAGGCGTTTAATGGAGGACAACATTGCGATTCTCTCTAAATTAAAGGTTACGATGAATCAATTTAATTCCATTAGCACCAGTGCTAACAACGAAATGATTAACCGCTTCAAGTTGATATTATTTTTAGCATAGTGATTTTTTAGCTGCAAAGATTTATTTGCAGGCGTCTTGAAATTGAAGTGTAAAAAAATATGTTTTCATGTGGATACAACTGCAACATCACCAACACCCAATCACAAGCAATTGATTTAATTGGCATATACTTTGTTAATATGGGGGCATAACAAAAATCAATAACTCAGGGCACTACCCTCAATTAGTCTAAATTACCTTGAGATGTAAACAGGACAAGGCCAATTTAAAGTCATTTCCGCATTAATTTCTGATGCAACAAACCAAAATTGTTTAATGAAAACCGGTCAGATTAGTGATTTACAAAACCAACAAAAAATGGATTAATACAACAGCAATTAATCGATATAAGCGATCTGTGTTTTTTATTTAAAACATGCCACTGATCACTTGTTTAATGCTGAAAAAAAAGGATATTAAAAAGTAATTTAATAATCTCTTAAGTTCGGCAAATAACTGCAACCCAAAGCCAGTTTCACACAAAATCACAGCCAAGCTTCTTACCTATGTGCCCAATTGAGATGGCGGATCGGAATGGATCGGTTTGGATCTTGGTGGTGCGATCCATTCCGATCCATTTCGATCCAAACCAATAATTATGGGGGATTGCACCGTTTTGATTACAATCGAAGCGGCCGCCTAATGTGACTTTCTCCGTTCTTTGGCAAGAGAACTTAAATTGGGGGGGATGGGGGCGTATGGCATTGGCACACATCTATAGCCGCGGGCAATTAGGGATCAAAGCGCCGGCCGTAACCGTAGAAACGCATCTTGGAAGTGGCTTACCCAGTTTTACGTTAGTTGGCTTACCTGAGGCTTCTGTACGCGAGGCCAAAGAACGTGTCCGCGCCGCGTTACAAACCAGTGGCTTTAGTCTGCCGGTTTCACGCATTACCATTAATCTAGCGCCGGCCGATCTGCCGAAACAAGGTGGCCGCTTTGATCTACCGATTGCCTTGGGGATCCTGTGTGCTTCCGGCCAACTTCCTGCTCAAGCACTCGATAACTGTGAGTTTTATGGGGAGTTAGGTTTGTCTGGTGAGATCCGCTCTGTCAGTGGTTTATTGCCGGCACTGGTGGCGGGTAACCAAAAGGGCAAACGGCTCTTTATTCCTCAAGCGAATGCTGCTGAAGCGACTCTGCTGCCTAATGGCGAGATCCATCTTGTGCATACTCTCACCGAGCTTATCACCGCCCTACTCGGCCAAGGTACGCTCACCCCGGTTACCGCCGCACCTTGGTCAGCACCTACGGCCACCATCACCCAAGATCTACAACAGATCATCGGCCAAGATCATGGCAAACGCGCCTTACTGATCGCCGCAGCAGGGGGGCATAATTTATTGTTTTTAGGGCCACCAGGTACGGGTAAAACCATGCTTGCTTCACGCTTAGGCCATCTATTACCGCCACTGACGATGGAACAGGGCTTAGCCGTCGCTGCCATCCACTCCGTTGCCGGTTTAAGCCGAGATCCCACGCAATTGCGTCAACGCCCTTTTCGTGCGCCCCACCATTCAAGCTCCGCCGCCTCTTTGGTTGGCGGTGGCAGCATTCCTCAACCCGGTGAGATCTCTTTAGCCCATCATGGCGTGCTGTTTTTAGATGAATTACCAGAATACTCACGCGTTGTGTTAGATAACTTACGTCAGCCTTTAGAGGCTGGTGAAGTGGTTATTTCACGAGCCGCAGCCAAGCTCTGTTTCCCGGCTAAATTTCAATTAATTGCAGCCATGAATCCGTCACCCAGCGGCGACATCGGCCATGGTAGCCGCGATACACCAGAACAAATCCGCCGTTATTTAGGGCGCCTATCTGGGCCATTATTGGATCGATTCGATCTCAGTGTTGCCATCAACCGCTTACCCAGTGGTAGCTTGAGTCAGGCCAAAGCCAGTGGCCCAACAACCGCGCAAGCCCAATCGCAGGTAGCCCAAGCTCAGCAATATGCACTGCAGCGGCAAGGCAAACTCAACCATCAATTGGCTGGCCATGAGCTGAACGATGAGGTTGGACTCTCTCAACCATTACTGATGTTCACAGAACAAGCCATTGATAAATTAAAACTGTCCGTTCGTGCCTATCATCGCATTCTCAAAGTCGCCCGCACCATTGCGGATCTGGATCAGCAAACGATCGTTTCTAGAACGCATGTGAGCGAAGCCTTAGGGTATCGAGCCATGGACCGTTTACTGCAAGAATTACGTCATCAAATCCAATAATCTGGAGCTAAAACTTGCTCGCGTCGTTCACCACTGATTAACATGAGTTTTTCATTTTCAAGGATGAACTTAGCCATGATGATAATGATACGCGGCTTATTGGCTTTTATTGGCTACCTTGCTAACACCTTGTTTTGGGCTCCTTTAGTGATCCTCTTTGGGCTGGTTAAATTACTGCCTATACGCCCATTGCAACGAGGATGCACCCATATCATTGATGGGATCGCCACCCGCTGGATCGCCATCAATAACTGCAATCAACGCTGGCTAAGTAAAACCCAATTGCGCGTTTCTGAGTTACCTGAATTGTCACCGAAGCAATGGTATCTCATGCTTGCAAACCACCAATCTTGGGTTGATATATTAGTGTTACAGCGTATTTTTAATCGACGAATTCCAATGATTAAATTCTTCTTAAAACAAGAATTGCTCTACCTGCCGATTATTGGTCTGGCTTGGTGGGCATTGGATTTCCCGTTCATGAAACGCTATAGCAAAACCACCTTAGCCAAAAAACCGCAACTGCAAGGCAAAGATCAACTCGCCACTCAACAGGCTTGTCAGAAGTTTCAACTCAAGCCAGTTACGATCATGAATTTTGTTGAGGGCACCCGTTTTACTTCCTTTAAGCAACAACAGCAACACAGCCCCTACCCAAATTTATTAGTACCTAAAGCAGGTGGGATCGCCTTAGCAATCAATGCGATGAACGGTAAATTACAGCAACTGCTGGACATCACTATTTGCTACCCCAATGGGATCCCCTCATTTTGGCAGTATCTCAGTGGCCAAGTCCCACAGATAGCCGTCCATATTGATCTCACGCCACTGGCTGAAATCGCGCAACTCAACTATCAAGATCCCCAGCAGCGCATGGCAATGCAGGCTTGGCTAAACCGACTATGGCAACAAAAAGCCAATACCTTAGCACAGCTACACTACATCGATTCCAGCACCTCACCCCTTCCTTTAGCCACGCAAGTAAAATCATCATGATCGCCCTGATACCAAGACTGATTATCGCCCTCCTCATTGTGCTCTTATGCACAGTTAACTTAGCTTTTTGGGGCACCTTAGTTGTACTAACTGCCCCGTTGAAACTGCTGCTGCCTTTATTCCGCCAGTCCATTAGCCAATTCGCCAATAAACTGATGCATGGCTGGGTTTGGGGGAATGAAGTGATCTTAAAAACGCTTACCCCCACCCAATGGCACATCCATGGATTGGATGATCACTTGGATCGAAATGGATCTTACTTATTGATATGCAACCACTTAAGTGCAATTGATATTGCTGTCGTAACCATCTCTTTAAGACGGCATGTGCCCATGCTTAAATTCTTTTTAAAACATCAGCTGTTGTACCTACCCTTTTTAGGCGCAGCTTGTTGGGCTCTGAATATGCCTTTTATGCGCCGATATAATGCTCAACAGCTTGCTGAAGATCCACAGCGCCAAGGTACTGACATTGAAACAACGCGACGGGCTTGCCGTCAGTTTCGTCACATACCAACCTGCGTCATTAATTACGTTGAAGGATCACGTCTCACCCCAACCAAGCATCAACAACAACAAAGCCCATATACTTATCTGCTCAAACCCAAGGCTGGAGGCATTGCTTTAGCGATGGCTGTATTGAGCGATCAAATCGACCAGGTTTTGGATCTCACTCTGGTTTACCCTGGCACCGAACGTCAGATCCTCACTCACTTTCTCATGGGCAAATTGCAGCACGTTACATTGGATGTCGCCACTATCCCTTTATCACAGATCCCGCAAGGGGATTACCATCAAGATGCTGCCTATCGGTTGCAGTTTCAACAGTGGTTGAATCAACGTTGGCAACACAAAGACAAACGCATCGCGCAATTACTGGCACACCATCAAAGCGCCTCGCAAAAAACCGATCTGTATTACCGATTAAGCTCAGAATAAATGCCCATCATGGCTTGTCTCATGGCCGATTCCGGCGACAATTTGTCCCGTTGTGGCTTAAGTAAGCCCTATTTTTGCACAAAAAAGCATCTGTCATTGACAGACTGAGATCTATTAAGTGATCGTCAATGCCCAAGATTGGTAACATCAGTGAATCATTGAATAGCGAGATAACAACGATGAGCTTTGAGTTATTAGAAAAGTTAGAGTCTCACATCAGCAATGCGCTGGAGACATTAGAGCTGACTCAGATGGAGTTAGAAGAAGAAAAGCAAAAATCCGAGCAGTTAGAACAACGTCAACAGGCGCTGCAAACTGAAAACGAGCAACTCAAAAATGAGCTGGCTTCTTGGAATCAAAAAATTGAAAGCCTACTAGGCAAACTGCCAAGTACCGATGCGTAATTACGGCATTCACGCATAAAAAAACGCTGCATTCTATGCAGCGTTTTTTTCTTTGCGGCTAACGCCCTCGAGAATGCGCAAGTAATCCATTTAGCTCTTGTACTACCTGCCGTAGCCGCTGGCTGCACACCCGTGGCATAACAAATCGTCCTTGTTTAAACTCCAATTGACCAAGTTGATCCTCGCGGATCATCACGGTGCCATCCCGAAATATTTTCGCGTGTTTGGCAATCAGCCTTGGGGCATACAATGGAAATATTCTCATTGTTGGTTCCTTATCTACCTCTGCTTCACCCATGAAGTCAGCCACTGATATACTCCTTTATGTTTTAATTAGGGTCGTTCCTTCGCCCTAATGCCTTGCTTTCATCGCAACAAAAAATAACGCCAGTTATTTTTTCATTGCTAAGTAATTCAATAATTCTTGCAGCTGCGCCATCGAGGTGATGCTTCCCATTTCGACTTGGTACTTATGGTTTACAACCAGTGCCGGTACACCGCGGATGCTACTGCTGCTCTGATCTTGCTTCCATTTTTTAACTAAGGCATTGGCATGGAAACTTTTGGCTGCGTTTTCGTAATCGGTTGCGCTCACGCCATTATCAACGAAAACCTGTTTTACTGAATCGTTGGTGCCTAATGGATTTTTGCCGTCATGAATAGCAGAGAATAGCGCCATTTCAATCGGATCAATCACATTTAATACTTGAGCAACCGCTTGAGCTCGGCTCATTGTGGTGCCGCTGTTCGGGCCGCCGCCATTAATGAAATCCACGTGTGCTTGCTCAAAGGTGATCCCTTCAGCAAGCCCCGTTTTAATGGATGCGCTGTATTGCTTAGCAAAGTTATAGCAATGACCACAATAGTATGAAAAGTATTCAGTAACGGTTGGATTGCCAGTTACTGGCGCAGCATTAACGGTTTTGTAATGCACGCCTTCTTGAAAATTTGCCGCCCACACCATCGGCGTTAAGAGCAAACCAAACACGACACCAATCAATTTCTTCATCGTTACTTATCCTATTTAAAAACCCTTTTTGGGTGAATTCACACGCTCTGACGCCATTACCAGTTTCCATGTGGAACCAAGGACAAAGGCGCTTCATCCAAGATTGCCAACTGTTCTTTAAACAACAGGACTTGTTGCTCCCAAAATTTATCGGTACCAAACCATGGAAAGCTTCTTGGAAAAGCAGGATCTTGCCAGCGTTTATTCAGCCAAGCTAGATAATTGATCATCCGCAAAGTGCGTAATGGCTCAATTAACTGTAATTGTGACACAGGCAAGTGATGAAAAGTTTCATACCCTTCCAATAATATTTCTAACTGCAAAGTGCGATGGTTTCGGTCGCCATTTAATAACATCCACAGATCTTGGATGGCCGGCCCCATGCGGGCGTCATCTAAATCCACAAAACTTGGGCCGTCATTCACATACAAAATATTGCCCGGATGCAGATCACCATGTAAACGCAATAAAGGTTGCGGCATGGATAATGGCGCTTCAATGCGCTGCAATAACCGTTCGAGCACTGAAAAAAAAGGCGTTTCCAAATACCGAGGTAATTGACCATGTTGCTGCAATTGCGCCTGCGCTTGCCAGCCAAACTCATCCAAGCTCAAGGTGGGCCGACATGCAAAAGCGCGTTTTTGACCAAACTGGTGCAGTCGTCCAACAAAGCGACCCACTTGTTCAAGCTGATCTAAATTATCCACCTCATAAGCGCGGCCACCCACGCTCCGCCATAGGGCATACAGATAACCTTGATGCTCAAATAAGGTACTGCCATTAATGCACAACGGCGCAGCGAGCGGCACTTCGGCATCGGCCAGTTCAAGCGCAAACTGATGTTCTTCTAAGATCTGAGCCGCCGTCCAACGTTGAGGCCGATAAAATTTCACCACATAACGACCACCGTCGTCGGCTTTAAACTGATAAACCCGATTTTCATAACTGTTTAACGCCAACAGGCCACTTTCAGGGTAGATCCCCAATGCCTCGATGGCATCTAAGGTCAAGTCTGGCGACAGTGACTGAAAATCAAATTGTGCGTGCATCATCTTGGTTCCGTCTAACAGGGCGTTAAGGCTTGCGCTAAAGTACGCAGAAACTGAATTTCAGGATCCGGCCCTTGCAACCACAAACTGTCGCACACCCCTTCAAAATGTAAGCTTAATGCCACGCCTTCAAATTCAACCGACCAATATAACCGATCAGCGCCTTGCTCTGGCGCACAGGCATGACAATCAAGCCCTTGTAATAACATTGGCACAAGCGCAAGCACTTGTTCTTGAGCTAACGGGCAATGCCACAGTAATTGCTCGCTACGAGGTGGTTGTAAGCTCAACTGTTGTAATAACAACTGGGTATTTTTCGCCATACTCACCTCTGTTTGCGATGAATTCGGTTGCACACGAGCAACAATATTAACAGGCCGATAACGAAATGACGTCGATCAAGATCCAACTCTTGTACGAACGCTTTACTGCGCTGTCCACAAGGCGATGGCATAAGCCTGTAATGCTTGCCGATTCACTTTGAGATCCGCCGATGTGGCTGCAGGCCAAGGTAAGATCCCTTGAGGGTGCATAAAACGAGGCAACTTTTTGGCCAACCGTTTATTTATCTCAGCAAGCTGATAATCTCCCTCAATCAGGGCAATCGGGCGCTGGCCATATTCAGTACAAGGCACAGCCACCACCACCACCTGTTGGACCCCCTGACAACGGCCAATAACGGCTTCAATGGCTTCGGGTTGGATGTTTTCACCACCGCTGATAAACATATTGTCGCTGCGGCCTAATATTTGAATTTGCTCCTCCACCCAACGGCCGCGATCGCTGGTACGAAACCACCCTTGTGCATCAAAGGGATACTGCACGCCTTGGGGTTGGTAATAGCCGATAAAACGGCAATCGCCCCGCACTTCAATGATCCCTTGCTCGTCAATCCGCAGCTGTCGCCCCGCCAACAGTGATCCCGAAAGGCCGCGTTCATTAGCCGCACCAGCGCAGATCTGTGAGCCCATTTCAGTCATGCCATAACTGGTTAATACCCGTATCGGATAAGCCGCCGCACGTGTCAGCAGTACTTGCGGTATTGGCCCGCCTCCCAACAAAATGGTGTTCACCGAACTCAATCGGCTAGCCGCATCGGTTTTATTTAATAAGCGCTGCAACTGCGTCGCAACCATCGACACATGGCTTACCTGCTGTGCAGCCAAACAATCGTCGGCCTGCGATTGCTCAGGCAACACCATGGTCGCCCCACTCAATAAACAACGATAAGCAATGGCAAGCCCACCAACGTGATATAACGGCAACGACAACAACCACCGATCGCCCCGCTGTAACGGTGTTTGGTCGAAACTGCCTTCGGCTGCCGCTAAGTGCTGACTGGTGCTGTGTAATACGGCTTTGGGCGTACCGGTTGAGCCTGATGTTAGAATCATGGTCGCCGCTTGGCTGCCATCCAAATGCCAAACTCGCTCACCTTCCGTTGCAAGCAACTGCAACGATTGCACCGATTCTGGCATCGTTAATTCTGGTGAAAAATAGCCAAAATCCAACGCTAATTGTGCACTCAACGCCGCGCGTTGATGCTCAGGGAAACGCCCAGACAGTGGCACAAACACCGCCCCTAAACGCGCGCAGGCAAACAACAACAGCAATGCCTCCAATTGCGTGTCACCACAATAAGCCACATGGCTTGCGACTTTTACACCTTGCTTAGTTAACTGCTGACAAACGCCAGAGACCCGCGCATCGAGATCGACATAAGTGAGGTGATGGCCTTGGCCATCAATTGCTTGGGCATCGCCCCAACGACGGGCTGCCGCATGCAGCGGACAGAGGATCATTGCCATAAAAGTTCCAATTGTGATTCAAACAGTAAAGGACGAGATTGGCACCAGCCATTGGGCTGACAAAGATCGTATGAAAGGGCGCTCAGGGTGTCTAATCCCGGCGCTTGTGTGGGCGTTAGCCAAGCGGCTAAAGCGGCTAACGTATGCAAGCCTAAGTTACTTTCAAAACTCGACGACAACACACAAACCAGTTCATCTTGATGAGCCTGCTGAATCAGATGCTGCAAACGTCCAAGCGAGCCAATCAGTGTTGGCTTTAATACCAGCGCTCGCACGCCTGGATAAGATTGATAACAGTAATCCGGCTGCTGCGTGGTTTCATCCAACGCCAATGGCAAACCGGTATGTTGATGCACCCATAAGCTCTCGGCTAACGAATGACAAGGCTCTTCAACGTAATCAAGTGCCGCTAATGGCACCTGCTCGGCAAAAGAACACGCTTGAGCCTGTGACCAACCACGGTTGGCATCGATACGCAGACGCAGAGCTGGCCACCGTTTTGCCAAACGTTGTACCAAATGAATTTCATCGGCTAAGGGCGCCCGCGCTAATTTGAGCTTTACCACTGAAGGAGCCGATAAACGCTGTGCTTGTTGCCACATGGCTGCGGGCGTGCCGACCAGCAGCGGCACCGAGGGCATGGTCATTGCTGCTGTCGGCCAATGTTGAGCCCACCAGCGGCCGCTGCTCAAAGCAAACTGGCTTGCGGTAGGTAACGTTTCTTCGGCCTCGGCGACGCCGCCATTATCCAACCACCGTAAGAGCGCGTTTTGATTGCAGGCTAAGGTGTCCAACGAGAAGCCCGGCAATGGCGCGCATTCGCCCCAACAAACGCCCCGTTCGGTCATAAATTTAAGCAATAATCCCTGACGAGCGGTTAATGCACGCCCAGCAAACCGCAATGGCGTCTGCAAGGGATTGCGGTAACGATATAAGGCAACGGGCAAACGCGCTTTAAGTGACAGGCTCATCCGCAAGAGACGCTCGATGCCCCATCAGAGACGCGGATCTGAGCCAATAACGCGGTGACGATGGCCTGTGGCTGACTGGCGTGAATGTTATGTCCGGCACCCTGGATCACCAAGTGCGCCAAGTGCGGATCACGCCATGCTTGCGCCAACTGGGTAAACTTACAGTCTTGTTCGCCTGTCAGCAGCACGGTTGGGAGTGGCAACGACAATTGAGGCTGTTGGTGGCCAAGGCTGGTTCCCATCAACATGGCTGCCAATGCGATAGGGTTGTTATCCAACCGTGCTTGGCGCATGCTTTGACGCGCCGACTCAGACAGATCCGCAAAGACCGGCTGCTGGTACCAATGGCCGAGAAAATCATCCATGCCAAGCGTCAGTAACCGCTGTTGCCATTGGCCATCATCCAGCAGGCGTTGTTGGCGCGCTTGCGGCGAATTCAGGCCGTGGTGGGCACTTTCCAAAGTCAAACTGAGCAAGCGCGCTGGGCAATGTGCAGCCACTTGTAGGGCAATTCGTCCCCCAAGTGAATAACCAAACAGATGAAAAGGCTGTTTGGCCGGTAACGTGGCCAATAACAGCGCCACAACCTCATCAAACGCGGGCGCCGTTTGCAGCGCCAACGTACGGCTTAACCCATGCCCCGGCAAATCAAGGCAGTAGCCATCCACCCAAGGCGCTAATTGTGGCAATAACGCATGCCAATCTTGATGGCTTCCTAAAAAACCATGCAGCAGCACCAAAATGGGCTTACCGGGTGTGCCAAATCGCACTCCGCCTAATGGTGACAACGCTAGCGGCTTATTCAAGGTGCTGAATCGCCGTTGCCGTGGCTGCAATCATCTGCGCTGATTCCGCCGCAGGCACCACCACCTCAAGGAGCGTCGCGCCCGCAACAGCCAGCCCTTGCTGCAATTGTGCGGCAAATTCCGCTTGCGTTGTGGGGCGGCAATAACGCAGTTCAAATTGCGCGGCACTGGGTTCAAACGTTAACCCATGACCTAAGCGATAATACGCTTGGCGCAGAGCTTCGGAGGCCACCGGTAATAAGTTAAAAATGCTGCCGCCATCGTTATTTAATAACACCAGAACCAGCGGTTGACGGCTATCACGCGCCAGCGCCAATGAGTTCAGATCATGCAGTGCGGACACATCCCCGATGATCAAGACCGTTGGCTTGTGGCTGGCGCGCGCCACCCCACAGCAGCTGGCAATGAGGCCATCAATGCCGGAGGCGCCACGATTGGTAAACACCGTGGCCGCGGCAGCCTGCGGTGACGCCAGCAGATCAAACAGACGCACCGGTAAACTGTTACCGATAAACAAATTATGTTGATCGGTCAGCACCGAGGAGACCGTACGCACCGCCGCCATTTCCGTTAATGCTCCTTGCTGGTGCATTTGAAACAATCGCTCAAGTTGCTGGTTATAAGCCATCAAGTTGGTGGCCCATTCTGCTTCAGAAGAGCGCGGCCACGGCAATTGGCACCAAGCATCAATGGCGCTATGCCAACTAATTTTAGACAGATGACTGGGATCTAAATTGCGTCGTATGGGCAACAGTTGCCACAGTGGTTGCCACGGCTGCTGCTCAAGGTAACGCTGTAATCGTTTTGACAATAAACGGCCGCCAACCCACAGTACCCTATCGGCCTGTGCCAATAAGGACTTGGCTTGGGCATGATGAAACAAGCCATCAATGTGCTGGATCACCGCAGGATGTTGGCGCAATTGCGATTGCGCATCGGCCACAATCGGCCACCCCAATTGCTGTGCCAAAGCCACCAATTTTTGCGGTTCGTGTTCCGGCCCTAAGGTTCCCACCACAATCACCCCTTTGCCTTGGGCAAAATCGGTGATCTGCGCTGCGCTTGGCAGGCACTGATTTTGGCTGGCAGGCAGCGCTATCCACGGTTGATTATGGGTTTGCCAAGCCGCTAATGGGGCTAAGTAGTCACTAAAATCACCAAGGTTTCCATCGGGATACAGCGGCTCGCGATACATACAATTGATGTGTAATGGCCGCTCGAGATCCGCCATGGCGTGGTCTAATTGCGCTAAAACCGCCGCCGCCGGAAAAGCCAGATCGGCGGTAGGCAACGCCAGTCGCCGCGTATAATTAGCGAAGATCCCAAGCTGCTCAATCGCTTGGTTAGCACCACAATCGAGCAATTCTGGAGGGCGGTCGCCAGTTAATAGCACCAGCGGCACATTGGTTTGAGCGGCTTCAACCACCGCTGGGTATAAATTGGCCACTGCCGTACCCGAGGTGGTGATAATGGCAACTGGGCTTCGGCTGGCCTTGGCTAATCCCAAAGCAAAAAAGCCCAAGCCGCGCTCATCAAAATGGGTATGTTGTTGCAATGAAGGGTGCGCTGCGGCGGCCATGGTTAATGGCGTTGAGCGTGATCCCGGTGCCAAACACACGTGCACAACCCCCAATCGATGCAACTCTTCCAGCAACAACGTTGCCCATAATAAATTCAATTCAGCGCAGTGGCTCATAGTCCTTTTAGGATCCCTAACACAGTGGTTAATTTGTTGTTTAATTCTTGCCATTCCGCTTTGGGATCGGAATCGGCCACAATCCCCGCACCGGCAAACAGCGTCAACTTACTCGCTTGAAAGTGCGCGCTGCGAATGGCAACCGAAAATTCGGATTCCGCCGCCCCCAAATAGCCACAAGCTCCGGCATACCAACCCCGTGCAAACCCTTCATGTTGGCGAATAAATTGTAAGGCGGGATCGCGTGGTAAGCCGCCAACCGCAGGCGTGGGGTGTAAAGCTTGCAGTAATTGCAAATCATTCACGCCCGCTTTCAGCTCGGCTTGAATGTCGCGGTGCAGATGTTGAATATGGCGCAGTTTTAAAATGGTTGGCACCTCTTCGGCACCAACATACTCACTCAGAGGCAGCAGTTGCTGTTCAATATGCTGACGCACTAGCTGATTTTCATCGCTGTTTTTCTTATCGTTCAACAAGGCTTGCGCCAATTGTTGATCTTCTTCGGTCGTTTGACCTCGCACCGTCGTGCCTGCGAGCGCTTCGGTTGAGAGCACCCGTTCGGCACGGCGATATAGGCGCTCTGGCGAGGTACTGATGAACGCATCGCTCTTGGAGAATTGGAAACCATATTGATAACAATGGGGGTTAAGTTTGCCCCAAGAAGCCAACAGCGCCCAGGGATCGGGCAAGCCATCATTCTCAAAGTCGGTTGCCCGAGCCAACACCACTTTGGGAATGTCAGCATTAAAACGGGGATCGGTCACCTGAGCCACCAATTGCTGCCACTGTGCCCAATTCGGTTGCACCCTCACCGGCTCAAACGCCAGCGGCATCATAACAGCCAGCGCGCGCGGGACGCTTAAGGCCGTTAATGCGGCCTGTGCTGCTTGCAAATCGGTCGTCCAATCTGCCGGTGCTAATGTCAACCGTATTTCGGTTTGCTGGCCCGTTTGGCGCAACTCAAGGCGCGGTAACACAAAGCGAGCTTGCCCAAAGGCGGGCCAAGCGGGTTGTTGAGGATCAAACGCAATACCGCCGTACAAACGCAATTGCTCGGAGGCATCACTGCGCACAAAATCGCTGTATAACTTATCCAGCTCGGTAGCGCTGGGCATGCTCATTAATAAGTGATCTTGCACGGCCCCTAAGGCGACGCAGCTTTGGCGCTGCTCGCGGTCGCGCCAAAAAATTTTCGGGTACGCCGTTTGGCTGGCTAACCATGGTAACAAGTCTAAGGAGGCACAAGGCTCGACTAATTGCAGGCATTGGCTGGGAACGGGGCCGGTAGCTAAGCCAGCAAGACGCTGTGTTAAGCGGTCAATGGCATGATCTAAATCAACTTGTTGTGCCATTAACCGGCTCACCTATAAATAAAAAATGTGAAAGAACTATGAGACATAGTTTAGACGGTGCTTCTCTGCCGTAAGAGAAGAGCCTTAATTCACATTCCTTGTGAGCCGTCGGATCAAGCGAAACCTTGAAGCTTACCCTGCAAAGCAGAATAAAAGTGAGAGCCAGCTCGCTCTTTGTTTTAGCAAACCATCAGCCTATGGGGCTATTCGTCGTCATCGCCGCTTTTACATAAACATCAAAGCGGTTTTTTTTGGTTTCAATGACGGTGCTTGGCTGACAACCCGCCAGTACTTCGGCGTAATCAGGGCGCTTTACCACCACCCGTTTTTCCGCTAGTGCTAAAGCCGGTGCCAATAAGCCGTCAGCGTCCAAGTCGGCGCCCACCAATTGCTGAAAGACCCGCATCTCTTTTTTCACCAACGCCGATTTAGCGCGGTGGGGATACATGGGATCGAGATACACCACCTCCGGTGGCGATGCCCATTGCCCAAGTTCATCGATGCTGTTGCCATGGTGTAATTGCAAGCGCTGCTGTGCCCATGCCCCAATTTCCGAATCTTGATAGGCACGGCGTAAGCCGTCTTCTAATAAAGCCGCAACCACAGGATGGCGCTCGACCATTAAAACCGAGCAACCCAAACTGGCCAAGACAAAGGCATCACGGCCAAGCCCTGCGGTACCATCCACAACCGTAGGGGTATGGCCTTGCTTAAGCCCAATCGCTTTAGCGATTGCTTGACCTCGCCCACCGCCAAATTTGCGCCGATGTGCCGCAACCCCTCCCACTAAATCCACCTCAATTGCACCCAATTTGGGTTCATCGCGCACCCGCAGTTGCAAGCGATCTTGCTCAAAACGCAGCGCAAATGGTGCCTCTGGCTGATGCTGTAATTGCCAGCGGGCCGCAATCGCCTGTAATTCATCGGCCGCAGCAGTGGTATCTAAAAAGATGTTTGTCATAAGTGGTGAGGGCTTAACAAAAGTCGCGGCAGGGTAAAAGATCGCGCCCAAAACAACAAGCGCCGAGCAAAGCTCGGCGCTAATTCAAGCTGCTGTAAAAAGGCAACTACGCCGCCAGATCCTGCACACCAAACAGCGTTAACAGGTGTGGATTATGCGCTAAAGCCTGAATACAGCGATATTGCCAGTCAGCCTCCGGTGCCGCAAAGCCATAAGCTTGTAATTGCAGCATCAAACTTTGCATTAAAAAGGTTCCCTTTTGCCATACCGCAACAGGGGCTGCCCCATATTCCGCACCACGTAACTGGCCCCCAATTAAAAGAGCACAAAGGCTTTCCACCAACTGATGGCCACGCTCCTCATCTCCCTGCCACACCCCTTCTACCGCAGCTTTACGCAATAATTCCAACATGCACTTAGGACGATGCTGTTTGGCGGCAAGCAACGTATGCTGGCACGGCTCGGTAACGCGTTGCCATAATTCGGTATAAAGCGTCAGCATCTCTAACTGGGTTAACACCGGATCTTGCGCCAAGCGATGCCACTCCGACATCAATAAAACAATCACTTTTTCTGAGTATGACAGAGGCAAATTATCCACCTCATCGAGCCAGAGGTGGTGGCGTTCAATCACTGATTGCACCAGAGCTGCGGTCATGTCTTCCTTGCTTAAAAAATGACCATACAAAGTCCCGACCGAGCATTCGGCAACGCGGGCAACGTCGGCCATACGAAAATCCAGTGCGCCTTTTTCCCTCGCGGCACTCAATGCGGCAGCTAAAATTCGCTGTTCGCGCTGTTTTAATAACGCTGCTTTACTCATGCTTTGTAAACTCCATTTACGTTGTTGCCATGCATCGCTCTAATCTCTTTTTGTTGCCGTTGGGCTCAAAGCTGGGTGTCGTAGCATCGTCATCCATAATTAGAGTGATGGCATTATCCTTAATGCCAAATGCAGTCCGTTCGTTGCTCACTGCATTGCGCTTTGCCACATGAAACTGCCTGCCATAAAACCAAATTCACAAAGACCAAACCGTGTAACAGATCACACATAGAACAATGACAAACGAGAGCTGGCACCATTCGCTTAAAAGGACGGCAAAGTATGGCACATAAAACCAACAACATCGGCCAATATAACAACAAAAAACCAGTTATATGCTAATAAACAAACGTTTTAGGTAATTTTGATTGTAGCAAATACGTTAATCAGATTGTTCTCAAAACAAAGCCAATCCTGCATCTCGTTCGAATTTCATCATGTAAACCCGCTGGCGGCCTTGCTTACTGATTGACAACCGCCCTCAACAAAAACCATGGAAAAAAAGAGACGGCGGCAACGCTCGTGGTAAAATGATTGGCTTTATTTATTCAAGACGCTGACACTACTGGCGCCTTACTGGCCAAATCGGCTCTAACTATCAGGAATGCGATTATCATGGCTCGTCGTGGCAATCTATTTATCGTTGCGGCCCCGAGTGGGGCAGGTAAATCTTCTCTTATCAGTGCCCTGTTGAAAGACCAACCGGCAGACATGCAGGTCTCTGTTTCTAGTACCACCCGCGCTCCACGTCCCGGCGAGCAAGATGGCGTGCATTACCACTTCATCAGTGTTGATGCCTTTAAAGCGCAGATTGAAGCGAAACAATTTTTTGAATACGCCGAAGTGTTTGGCAACTTTTATGGCACTTCGCGCCTAACCATTGAACAAACGTTAACCAATGGTATTGATGTGTTTTTAGACATCGACTGGCAAGGCGCACGTCAGGTAAAACAGCTGCTACCCGATGCCGTTGGGATCTTTATCCTGCCGCCATCCAAAGTAGAACTGGAGCGCCGTTTAAACAGCCGTGGGCAAGACAGCCAAGAGATCATTGCTGAACGGATGGCGCAGGCCGTCAGCGAAATGTCGCATTACGATGAATTTGACTACCTGATCATCAACGCCCAATTTGATGAGGCGCTGGCCGAATTACAGGCCATCGTGAAAGCCCAGCGCAACCGCCTCGCTAGGCAGGCACAAGCGCACAATGGTATGCTTGCAGAATTATTGTCGCAATGATGTGTATCTAGTACACTTTTGCGTCATTTTTTTCCCTTTGGACACTGGAGTTTGTCGTCATGGCACGAGTAACTGTAGAAGACGCCGTAAACCAAATCGGCAACCGTTTTGATCTGATCCTCGTGGCCGCCCGCCGTGCCCGTCAACTGTCGGTTGATGGCAAAGAAGCCTTAGTGGACGAAGAAAACGATAAGTCCACCGTGATTGCTTTGCGTGAAATTGAGCAAGGCCTGATCTCAGCGAACTCGCTTGATGAACAAGAGCGTCAAGCTGAACGTGAAAAAGAAGCGGCCGAATTGGCTGCTGTTGCAGCCATCGCCGAGGGGCGCTCGCTGTAAGTTGGGAGGCACCGTTGTACCTGTTTGAAAGTTTGAAGGAACTGGCTTCCAGTTATCTTACCCACGAGCAGGTCGAACTGCTTACCCAAGCTTATATCGTCGCTCGAGATGCCCATGATGGGCAGTTACGCTCCAGTGGCGATCCTTACATTACTCACCCGGTTGCGGTTGCCCGCATACTGGGTGAAATGCGTTTGGATCACGAAACGTTAATGGCGGCGTTATTGCACGACGTCATTGAAGATACCCCCACCACCCAAGCGGATTTAGCCAATTTATTTGGTCATTCTGTGGCCGAGTTAGTAGAGGGCGTCTCAAAGCTCGATAAACTTAAGTTTCGAGATCGCCAAGAAGCGCAGGCGGAGAACTTCCGCAAAATGGTGATGGCGATGGTGCAAGACATCCGTGTCATCCTCATTAAGTTGGCCGATCGCACCCATAACATGCGAACCTTGGGGCCATTACGTGCTGACAAAAAACGTCGCATTGCCCGTGAAACACTTGAGATTTATGTGCCTATTGCCAACCGGTTGGGCATTCATAACATCAAAAATGAACTGGAAGACTTAGGGTTTCGCGCGCTCTACCCAATGCGCTATCGCGTGCTCAAAACCGTGGTCTCTGCCGCTCGGGGTAATCGCAAGGAATTAATGAACATTATTGAGTCGGCCATCTGTGGCCGACTTGATGACGTTGGCATCCAAGCCACCGTCCGAGGCCGTGAAAAAAACCTGTTTTCCATCTATAAAAAGATGGTCAGCAAAGAGCTGCAATTTCAAGATGTGATGGACATTTACGCTTTTCGCATCACGGTACCAGACATCGATACGTGCTATCGCGTCTTGGGTGCCATGCACACCTTGTACAAGCCAAGGCACGGCCGCTTTAAGGATTACATTGCCATTCCCAAAGCAAATGGCTACCAAAGTTTGCACACCTCCTTATATGGCCCCCACCAAGTTCCGGTTGAGATCCAGATCCGTACCGAAGACATGGACCAAATGGCGGATCGCGGCGTTGCCGCCCATTGGCTGTATAAAAACCAAGAAGACAACAGCGGCACAACAGCTCAGATCCGCGCTCGTAAATGGATGCAAACTCTGCTCGAATTGCAGCAAAGTGCCGGCAACTCGTTTGAATTCATCGAAAGCGTTAAAAACGACATGTTCCCCGATGAAATCTACGTATTTAGCCCGAAAGGGCGCATTTTAGAGCTTCCCGCAGGCGCGACGGCCGTCGATTTTGCCTATGCCGTGCATACCGACATTGGTAACGAATGCGTTGGCGCTCGGGTAAATCGACAAGCCTACCCCCTTTCCAAACCATTGGTTTCCGGTCAAACGGTTGAGATCATCACCGCCCCCGGAGCTCGACCCAATGCGGCTTGGTTAAACTTTGCGGTGACCGGTAAAGCCCGCGCTAAAATTCGCCATGTGCTCAAAAATGTCGAGCAAGCGGAGTCCATCACATTAGGGCGACGATTGCTAAATCACGCCTTAGGCGAGCTGCGTATCGAAGACATCAGCAACGAGCAATTGCTGCAAGTGATGACCGAGTCTCACTTCAATACGTTGGATGATCTGTTAGCGGCCATCGGCTTGGGTAACATCATGAGTTTGGTGGTAGCCCAAAAGCTCAAAGGGGAAACAGAGCTGTTGCGCAGCAGCAATGAGAAACTGCCCATTCGTGGCGCCGATGGCATGCTGGTCACCTTCGCCAAATGTTGTCGCCCCATCGAAGGGGACGACGTTGTTGCGCACGTTAGCCCCGGTAAAGGGTTGGTAGTACACGTGGATAACTGCCGCAACATTGCCAAGCTGCAAGAAAGTGAACCGGAAAAGTTCCTACCGGTTGAGTGGGCCGAAGACGTTGAGGCGGAATACATTACCGAATTACGCGTTGAGCTGATTAACCATACTGGGGCATTAGCCAAGCTGACCACCACCATCGCCAGTACTGAGGCCAACTTACAAAACCTCAATACCGAAGAGCGCGATGGCCGCACGTACGTTATCAACATGACGTTGACCGTTAAAAGTCGCCGTCATTTAGCGAATGTCTTGCGTAAAATCCGTGTGATGCCAGACGTTCTCCGCGCCACTCGTAATCGTAATTAACCGCCTTCATGCCTAAGGAGCCACGCGGCTCCTTAGGCGCAGCGGCGTGCCCGAATGAGGTACCCATGGACGTTACTGCGCTCTTCACTTCGCTCTCCCTTTCCCCGATTGAACTGGCACTGGCTGCCACAGCCGCCACAACCATCGGCCTTGGTGGCTATGGCTTAGGCCGCCTTTCTTATCGTAAACAGCAGCAGCGATGGCAAGCAGAGCAGCAAGATAACAGCCAACAACTGCTGTTATTACAACAAGAGCATCGCCATTTTCAGGCCATAGAACAGCAATATCAGCAAGCGCAAGCGCAGCAGCAACACTGGCAACGCCAATACGCCGCCAAAGAAGCGGAAGCCACTCAACTGCGGGAGCAGTTACAACACAGCCACGCCCAACAAACGCAATTGCAACGTGCCCAACACGACCAGCGTGATTGGTATGAAGACAAGGTGGAATTACTGCAACAGCAGCAGCTGGAACTCATTACCTTGAATCAAAAGCTGCAGACCACTCAACAAGAAAAACAGCGCCATTTTGAAGTGCAGTTGCAATTAATTGAAGAGAGTAAACAGCAACTCAAGGTGCAGTTTGAGCAACTGGCCGCGGATATTTTGGAGCGAAAAAGCCACGCATTCCAAGCCCTAAACCACGCCTCCATGGCGAATATTTTGGGTCCAATTCATGCTGAACTAAAAGGGTTTAAAGACAAAGTCGAAACCATTCATCACCAAGAAACGGAGCAACGCACCAAATTACGCACTGAGCTTGAAAACATGCAAAAGCTCAATTTAGCCATTACCGCCCAAGCCGATAAGCTTACCAATGCTCTACAAGGTCAGCACAAGGTGCAAGGCAACTGGGGCGAGCTCATGCTCGAAAAAGTGCTTGATAACGCAGGCTTACGCTTGGGTGTCGATTACGAACGAGAGCGGAGTTTTAATACTGAAGAGGGGCGATTACGACCAGATGTGCTCATCCATCTGCCCCAAAATAAACACTTGGTGATCGACGCTAAAACCTCACTCAACGCCTATACCCGCTACGTTAATGCGGTGGATGCGGATAGCCGTCAAACGGCGTTAAAGCAACATATTCAAGCCATTCAGGCTCGCATCCATGAATTAGCAAGCAAAAATTACCACAAGCTGCCGGGGCTCAACAGCCCTGATGTGGTGATCATGTTTATCCCTGTTGAGTCGGCTTACATTGAAGCATTAAAAGCCGATGACGCCTTATTCCAACGCGCTTTAGATCAGCGCATTTTAGTCGCAACCCCCACCACCCTATTAACCAGCTTGAACATTGTGCGGCAGTTGTGGCGATTTGAAGATCAAAATCAACACAGCTTGGAATTGGCCCGCCGGGCTGAAAAATTTCACACTAAATTGTGTGGTTTTTTAGAAAGCATGGAGCAGGTTGGCAAGCAATTGGATCACGCGCGTTTAAGCTATGAACGCGCCATGGGGCAGCTCCATCAAGGACGCGGCAATCTGATAAAGCAGGCTTCTGAATTCAAAGATTTAGGGATAGCCGTCCAAAAAGAGTTACCGCCGTCTCTGTTAGACAAAGCCAACTTAGAACTGCCCGAGATGAGCGCATCACCACCCTCTGCAATGCCATCACACAACGCAGCGTACACAACAACGGTTCCCCGCTAACCGCCGTATCGACGAGAAACCACAACGCCAGCAATCATGCTGGCGTTGTGCCTTGTGGGGTTTGCTCGCGAATCGGCGAACGTTAAACGCGGCGCCCTTGCTGAGCGGCGTACATCCACACTTCTTTTTCTTGCTGGCTTACGTAATCACTCAGCAAAGAGACGGTTCCTTCATCACCCAAATCAGCGGCTTGAGAGATGATGGTGCGCTGCTTCTGCAATAACAGCTGATAGGCGGCTAAGATCTGCTCAAAAGCGGCTTCGCCATTTGAGAGGCCTTTGACTTCACGAATTTCGCTGATGGATAAGTAATCGCTAAAGGCGTGCAATGGATCATGGCCAAGGGTTAATACCCGCTCAGCTAACTCATCGACTTTGAGGATCAGATCATTGTAAATTTCTTCAAATTTAGCATGCATTTGAAAGAAATCAGCCCCACGTACGTTCCAATGGAAGCCGCGCACGTTCATGTACAGTATTTGGTAATTAGCCAACAGCTTATTCAGTTCAGCCGCCAATTGTTCTGCGCCTTCTTGTGGCAAGCCGATCAAATTATTGCTCATAACGTATTCACCTATCATTGTCTTGATGGAATCCCGAATATGACCTCAGCATAACCATAAATTGGCTGATCTCACCAGCTCATTTCATGATGGGCTCCCATTTTATTTGGTGGGTGTGATCTGGGTCAAGGTGCGGCTGCAATCACACTAACTCGACAAGTTGCGACCTTTGTCTATCGTTTTTCCACGTAAAACTGGTTACAACAATTCAGTACACAGCCCTGTCGTTTGGGCGGCTACCCAATTAAGAAGGGGGAATTTATGACCACGCCACCGGTACCTTTGGCCTTACTCGATCACTGGGCGCAGCAATTGCCGGATCGCATCTGGCTGCGTCAACCACAGCAACGCCAACTGCGCGATCTCAGCTGGCAACAAGTGAAACAGCAAGTTGATGCCATCGCCAATGCACTGCACCACCTAGGTCTGAGTCCAGGCGATAAAGTAGCCCTCCTTTCAAAAAATTGCGCTGAATGGTTTATTGTGGATCTGGCCTTGCAGGCCGCTCATTTGATCAGCGTCCCCATCTTCCCCACCGCCAGCACCAATACCGTACGTTACATCCTGCAACACTCGGCAGCCAAAGCCGTTTTTTTAGGCAAACTCGATAACCCCGATGACTTTGAGCACACCCTACCGCCAGGGGTACTACGCCTGCACATGAACCACCCAAGCGTAAGCTGTCAATATCAATGGCAACAGCTCATTGAACTGGGGACAGAGCGTCCCAGCATCGCGCCCACAACGCCACTGGCGGCAACCGAATTAATGACTTTAATTTACACCTCCGGCAGTACGGGGAATCCCAAAGGAGCGCAGCTGACCTATGGGGCTTATGCCACCGCCACCAAAATCATTGCCACTGAACTTAAGGCCAGCCAACAAGATCGCCTTATCAGTTACCTGCCTTTAGCCCATATTACCGAGCGCAGTTACATTCAAGGCAGCGCTTTACACTCGGGTGCCACCGTCTATTTTGTTGAAAATCAACAAACCTTTATTGATGATATTCAAGCGGCTCGACCAACCCTGTTTTTATCGGTACCACGCTTATGGACGGTATTTCGGGAAAACATCCTCACCAAAGTCGGTGCAGGGCGATTAGCGCTGCTGTTAAAAATACCTCTGCTCCATCGGCTTGTAGCCCATAAAATTCGCACTCAATTAGGGCTCGATCAGGCACGCATGTTTGGTTGCGGCTCAGCGCCGGTGGCACCGGCATTACTGCACTGGTATCGGCGCATCGGCATCGACATATCAGAAGCGTGGGGAATGACTGAAAACAGCGGTTTAGGCACCTTAAATGTCCCTTTTAACCTCTCTAAAATCGGTACCGTCGGGCACCCAGCTCAACAATGTTCGGTGCGCTTAGGCACGCATCAAGAACTGCTCTTTAAAAGCCCAGCGCGCTTTTCTGGTTATTATAAAGATGAGGCAGCCACCGCCTCGGCCTTTACTGACGACGGCTATTTCAAAACCGGTGATCAAGCCGAGATCGACAACGACGGCTACGTGCGCATTACTGGGCGCTTAAAAGATGCCTTTAAAACCGCCAAAGGCAAATACGTCGCCCCCGTCCCAATTGAACATAAATTGGCGCAAAACTCCGTCATTGAACTGCTGTGTATTATTGGTGCAGGCGCGCCCGCGCCGGTGGCGCTCATTCAACTGACAGAACACGCAAAAACCCTACCCCAAACCGAGATAGAACAGAGCCTAAGTGTCAGCATACATAGCCTGAACCAACATCTAGAACGGCACGAGCAATTGGGCGGCGTACTGATCATGGCCAGCCCTTGGACGGTTGAAAATGAACTGCTCACCCCAACCTTGAAAATTAAACGGCACCAATTAGAAACGTTATTTAACGAACAAATTAGCCACATTCGTCACAATACCATCCATTGGCAAGCGCCTTAAAAGGCTGACTTTATGCCATTGACAATGGTAGCATCTGGATAAATACACAGTACGTTTGGGTTCCTATGCACACCTTAGTTGGCGGCGATGCTTTAGCCGATATGGCCATCACCTCTCTCAAAGGGGTGGGCAGTAAAGTAGCTGAGAAATTAGCCCGATTGGCCATTCATACCGTGCAAGACCTGCTCTTGCACTTACCCATGCGCTATGAAGATCGCACGCGCTTATGGCCATTGGCAACGGCCTTACCGGGCCAGCACATCACCATTGAAGGCCAAGTCATCGACGCGCAAATCAGCTACGGGCGCAAACGCATGCTATCGGTTAAGCTCGTGGACGACAGTGGCAGCGTGACATTGCGCTTTTTTAATTTCAACAGCGCCCAAAAAACCGCCTTTAGCGTTGGCGCAACCGTCCGCGCTTTTGCTGAATTGCGGCTTGGCGGGCGTGGGTATGAGATGGTGCATCCGGAATACCACATTGTCGGCGAACAAACTCATCCACTGCTCGAAACGGCACTGACGCCCGTTTACCCAAGCACCGATGGCTTAAAACAAACAAGCTGGCGCAAACTCACCCAAGAAGCCTTACAATTATTGCAGCAACAACCGTTACCAGAATGGCTGCCCGAGTCTTTGCTTGGCCACCATTGGTGCCTGACTGATGCATTGATGTACGTTCATCGGCCAACGCCTGATGCCGATCAACAGCAACTGCTTGATGGTATCCACCCCTCTCAGCAGCGATTAGCGCTCGAAGAGTTATTGGCTCAAAATTTATCCATGCTGCAATTACGCCAACAAAGTGGTGGCCAACAAGCATTACCGCTGCACCTAAATCCCACCTTAGAGCAGCAATTTTTAGCCCAGTTACCGTTTCATCCCACTCAAGCACAGCAACGGGTGGTGGCCGAAATACGCCAAGATTTAGCGCAACCCGAGCCCATGATGCGCCTAGTGCAAGGCGATGTTGGCTCCGGCAAAACATTAGTCGCGGCGTTAGCCGCGCTCACCGCTTTAAGCGACGGCAAACAGGTGGCATTGATGGCCCCCACCGAACTCCTGGCAGAGCAACACGCCATCGCTTTTAGCCAATGGCTACAACCTTTGGGCATTCAAGTGGCGTGGCTGGCCGGTAAACTCAAAGGCAAAGCTCGCACCAGCGCCATGAATGCCATTGCCGATGGCAGCGCCCAAATGGTGGTGGGCACGCACGCCATCTTCCAAGCGCAAGTGGCATTCCAGCATTTGGCGTTGGCCATTATTGATGAGCAACATCGCTTCGGCGTGCATCAACGCTTAGAGCTGCGTGAAAAAGGCCATAAAAACGGCTGTTATCCCCACCAATTAATTATGACGGCCACCCCAATCCCGCGCACCTTGGCCATGACCGCTTACGCCGATCTCGACGTTTCGATAATTGATGAGCTGCCGCCTGGGCGCACTCCCATCAGCACCGTGGCCATTAGCGATACCCGACGGGACGAGATCATTGAGCGCGTCAGCCAAGCTTGTGCTGCCGGCCGCCAAGCCTACTGGGTGTGTACCTTAATTGATGAGTCCGATGTGTTGCAGTGTCAAGCCGCCGAAGACACCGCCGCCGAACTCACAGAGCGGTTGCCTCAACTGCGCATTGGTTTGGTGCATGGCCGGATGAAAGCCTCAGAAAAACAACAAGTCATGCAGAGCTTTAAGCAAGGTGAGCTGCACTTGTTAGTGGCTACCACCGTGATTGAGGTGGGGGTAGATGTGCCGAATGCGAGCTTAATGATCATTGAAAATCCAGAGCGGCTTGGGTTGGCGCAATTGCATCAATTACGAGGTCGGGTCGGCCGTGGCGCCGTAGCCAGCCATTGTGTGCTGCTTTACCATGGGCCATTATCGAAAACCGCCCAAACCCGATTAGGGGTACTGCGACAAAGCAACGATGGCTTTTATATCGCCCAACGTGACTTGGAAATTCGAGGCCCTGGGGAAGTTTTGGGCACCCGTCAAACGGGTTTGGCTGAGCTCAAAATTGCCGATTTAGTGCGTGATGCAGCGTTGATCCCCCAAGTGCAGCGCATGGCAGCTCAGCTGATGCAGCAACACCCAGAGCGCGTCGAACCACTCATCCAGCGATGGTTATCCGGCCGGCAAATATACTCCCAAGCGTAATCTTTCAAGCCGCCCGAGAGGGCGCTTGCTGAGCACGAAATTTTAATGAATGATGATGGTTTTCAGGGCACCGTCCCGAACAACTGTTTTACTCCTTAGGCAGGAAGCAACCGCCCATGCATGATCGTAATAATCCCTTAAATAGCATTATCTTCGGCTTAGTGATTTTAACGCTCGCAGCCTGTGGGATCGGCTGGTATCTCCTCAGTAACCCCCACACATCGTCAACCGCCCGCTCCCCCACCATCGATAGCGAAGAGATTGCCGATACGGTGTTGCCGCGTTACCCACTGCCGGTGGATCCCATCCTCGAGCCAGAAGCCCCCACCATGCCAGAATTGCCGACAGTCGAATGGGATGAACCCTTAGAAGCCCTTTCTGAATCGCTTGACGAGCCACCAGAAGAGGTACAGCCAATCGAGCCGCAATCTGAGCCATTGCCCTCGCTCAACGACTCGGATGCCTTTGCCTTAGCCCAACTCGATGCGGTTGCCGATGGCATGAGCATGCGCGACACCCTACGAGATGACAGTTTACTGCGCCGCTTAGCGTTGTTTGTTGATAACTTGGTGGTGGGTGATGTGATGCGCAATCAAGGGCCGTTTTTGCCGGCCACCGAGGCTTTTCCGGTATTAGAACTCAATAATGAGATCTACCTTGATCCTGAGGGCTACCATCGCTTCGACCGTTTAGCCGAGTTTCTCTACCGTTTAGACGAACAAGCTTTGGCTGAACGATTTCAACAAATCGAGCCGTTAATGGACAGCGCTTATCAAGAATTGGGCTATCCGGTGGGCCAATTTCGCATCGCCCTCTCGGCAGCCATCGAGCACCTGCTGAGCACCCCAGAATTCACTCAGCCATTACGGCTAAGCAGCCCGAGCGTAAACTACGAGTTTGTTGACGCCAATATCGAAAACCTCAGCGATGGCCAAAAAACCTTAATTCGTATGGGCCCTAATAACACGCGTAAAATTAAATCGTTACTTAGCCGTTTTCAAAGTGAGCTGAATTAATCGTCCCCACTTCGCCCTCACCACCATGAGGGCGAAGTGACTTTTAGCCACGCGTTTGCGCCCGTTGGATCACCCCAATGCCGCTGATGATAAGCCCACCACAAAGCCAATGTAAAAAAC